>CBFDBL010000314.1:0-7307 GCA_965603035.1 uncultured bacterium | reverse complement strand
CGGCGAGGCGTTCAGATGCTGCCGAGCAGGGCCTTGCCTGCCTCGGCCACGTCGTTGACCCTGGCGCACTTGGTGCAGCCACAGGCGCTCTTCGCGCAGTTCACGTCGATGGTGTTGAGCACCTTGTTGCGGTTGGCGACGACGACCCGGGTATCGAAGCTGGCCGGCAGGTTGTAGGGCTTCGGCCCCTTGACGCCGTCGGCTGCGATGGTGAGCGGGATGCTGAGCTTGAGCTCCCTGGCGAGGGCGGCCAGCTTGTCGCGGTTGGCCTGGGTGTTGGCGTCGAGCAGCACGACGAAGGCCCGCACGTCCTTGCCCTTGTTGTCGGCGACGAACTGGTCGACGGCCGGCGCCAGGTGACGCAGGTGCCCGTCGGTGCGCCTGGCGAAGAGGATGAGGGTCGGCTTCCCGCCGTTGCGGCAGATGTAGCAGGTGTCCTGCCCCTTGACCGCCCCGGTGACGTCGTGCACGGTGAAGGGCCGCGTGACGGCCACCTGCGCCGGCTTGGGGGCCGAGCATCCGCAGGTCGCGCAGGCGTAGGCGGCGGCCGCGCCGACCACGGCGAGCCCAACGAGAGCGACGAGGACGAACGTCTTCCTGGTGTCCATATCTTCACCTCCGATCCGGCCCGCCCTGCGGCTTGAGCGAGCCCCAGCGGCTCGCCCGACGCCAGTCGTAGATGCAAATCCAGTGCCAAACGGTGGCGGCGCAACGCAACTAGTGGCTGCCGAACGGCTTACGGCGACGGTCGCCTCGCCCCGCCGTCTCGCTCTTGCCCGGGAATGTGCGGGGGCCGCCCCGCCTCGTGCGCGCCGACGGGGCACACTGCGATGGTGAGGCCGCGGGCTGCTAGGGGGCGATGATGTCGTGGCGGTTGCGGTACCACCATGCGAGCCACTTGCGCTTGTCGTGGCCGAAGTCCTGGTGGGTGAGCTTGCGCAGTGCGGTGTAGGCGGCATCGTTGAAGAAGAAGCCGCTCTCGGTCTTCTTCTGCGTCTCGCCGCCGCCGAGGCCCCAGTCGCTGCCCTCGGTGACGGGGACGACGAACTGGTTGCCGTGCTCGTCGGTGATGACGGTGGAGCCGACGTGGGTGGTGTTGCTGAAGCCGACGTTCATGGGCGGCAGCTCGTCTTGCTGCTGCTGCTCGGGGATGTAGAAGAGGACGACCATGGCGTTGGCGAGCGCGGGGACGGCGCGGGGGTCGTCCATGTCGCCGAGCGCTCGGGCGCCGCGGGTGAGGACTCGTCGGGCGAGGGCGCGCGCCTTCCTGTCGCCGCGCAGGCGGTAGCGTGCGCCGGTGAACTGGCGGACGAGGCCGACGAAGTAGGCCGTGTTGTCCACGCTCTTCTGGGCTCGGAGCGCCTGGACTGCGGTCGCGCGGACGCCGTCGTCGACGTCGGCGATGCAGGCCCAGCGGAGCATCTCGGTGGCCTTGGTCGAGCGCTGCTCGGTGACGGCGTCGGCCAAGGCGATGCGTGCCTCGTAGGTGCGGTCGCGCGTCTCCTCCTGGGCCTCCTTGACCATCTCGCGGAGCACCAGCCGCAGGGCGATGTCGGCCTCCTCGCTCGGGTGGTCGCCGAGCAGCTTCGCGATGCGGCCCGCCACGATGTCCTCCCGCACGGGCTTCCTGGCGACGGCGAGTCGGAGCCGCTTGCGCCAGGCGGCGACGGCCTGGCGGCGCTCCGCGCCGTCGCGCTCCTGCTCGGTGACCCAGCGGCCCTCGTGGCGGACGTAGCCGTCGGCGCGCTTCGCCTCGGCGCGCGTCAACCACTGGCCGTCCTTGCGCACGTAGCCGAGCCGCTCGCGGGCGCCGGCGTGGTCGGGGTGGATGGCGATGGCCTTGCGGAACTCGCCGCTGGCCTCGCGGAAGAGCTTGGCGTCGAGGCACCACAGGCCCAGCTTGTAGTGTGCCTCGGCGTCGTCGGGCTTCGCGCCCTTGGCCATCTCGCGGTAGAGCTCGAGCATGCTCGGCTTGCGCTCGATCCGCACCACGTGGGCAGGGTTCAGCGTCACCTTCCCGGCCGTGGTCTCGACCACCAGCTCCGTCTCGGTGCGCTTGAGGATGATCCCCTCGACCTTCCCCGTGCGCAGGTGTATAATGTCGGCCGGGGCGAGAGTGGCCGCAGCCACAAGGAGGACCGTCACGGCCACGGCGGCGCGTTGTGCCGTCTTCATCTGCCTGTCTCCGGATTCCTGTCTGCTCTCATTATAGGCCGGCGATCCGTGCAAATCAACGGTTCAACAGGGCCCCCCGCCAAAGAGGAGGAGGAGCGATGCCGACCCGCGTGTGGATGATGTGGCTGGTGCTCGGTGCAGCGGGGCTGGCGCTCGGCGCCGAACTGCCCATGCCGCCGCAGCCGCCCGACCGGCCCAACCCCGAGATGGAGGCCCGGCGCCGGCAGGGCGAGAGGATGCAGCGCCAGCAGATGATGCTCCCGGGCGTGCCGCACGAGATCGTTCGCTTCTGGCAAGAGCACGACCCCGAGGCCATCGAGGAGCTGCGCCATCGCCTCGGCGAGCATCCTCACGAGCGAGGCGAGATCGTCCGCAGGATCGCCGAGGAGACGGGCCACCTGGCCGAGATGCGCGGGCGCGACCCCGAGCGCTTCGACGTCATCCTCCAGCGGCGCCGGCTCGAACGCAGCACCCACCACCTCGGCGCACGCGTCCGCGAGGCGAAGGACCCGGCCGAGAAGGAGCGCCTGGCGGGCGAGCTCCGCGCCACCCTCGCCCAGCTCTTCGACGTCCGCGAGGCGCTCCGCGACCGCGAGATCCAGGACATCGAGGCCCGCCTCGCCGAGCTCAAGGCCCTCGCCGCCAAGCGCCGCGCCCACAAGACCGAGATCATCGACCACCGCATCAAGGAGCTCCGCGGCGACCTCGACTACCTCAAGTGGTGAATGCCATGCAACGAGCCGTCGCGGCCCTCACGGTGCTTCTTGTCGCAGGCGGCCTGCTCGTGGCCGTGACGGGCGAGGCGGATCGGCCTCCTGAACCGTTGCGCGGCCAATGGATCCCCGCCTCGCCCCAGCAAGCCGCGCCGTGGCAACCGCCCGCGAGCGACCTGCCCGAGGTGTTCGTCTCCGCCACGACAGCCCTCTTCCGCCAGGGCCTGGCCGACCCCCGGGGCTGTCGGTATCGGGAGGTCGACGTCCACATCGGGAGCTGCTGGCGGGGCGACGCCGGCGTGGCGACCATTCACGCCTGGGTGCTGCCCGCCGAGAAGGGACAGGAACAGCGCTTCGCCGTCTGCTGGAACGGCCTGGTCCACCCCGTCGAGGCCGTCGGGAAGGAGGCCGATCTGGGCGCCGACGTGCTGGCGGCGGTGAGGGCGGACGAGGAGCGGCGGACGAAGTGGGCGAAGGACAATCCCGATCGCCGCTACTACAGGTTCCGCCACGCGGCGCCCGAGGGCCGCGCGATCGCGCACGAGACGCTCCTCTCGCTCAAGGCCGCCCTGCTCCTGCGGCTCGGCGAGGCGGGACTCGCGGAGAAACTGTGGGCCGCCTGGACGGCCGGCATGGACGAGCAGACGAACGACGACCGCGTGCACCTCAAGGACCCCTACCTGATGCTCGCGACGGAATGGACGTGGGCGCTCTTCGATCGGGCCGTGTGCGCGCACATGCGCGGCGACGACCGCCTGGCGCTCGCCTCCGTCCGCCCGCTCGTAGCCGTCTGGCCCGCGGTGGAGGCCCAGGCCGAACGGCGCGGCTTCCGCCGACCGGACTACCCCAAGACCGAGGACGGAAAGCCCCCTTACCTCCACTTCCTCAGGCCGGCCCGCGCGTTGCTGACCGACCAGGAGCGGCGCGCGAAGGAGCCGAAGCGCAAGCGGGCGCTCGATGTCGGTCTCGAGAGCTTCCCCGACGAGGCCGCCCGCGTCACCGCCCTCATCCAAGACCTGGAGGAGGTCTCTGCGCGTCAGGGCGGCCAGCCTGGAGGCGTCAGCCTCGCCGGCGACCCCGTCGTCCAGGCGCTCATCCGCCAGGGCGAGGACGCCATCGAGCCGCTCCTCGGCTGCCTCGAGCACGACAGCCGCCTCACCCGCTCCGTGCACTTCCACCGCGATTTCTTCCGCCACCGCTCCCTCATCGGGGCGCACGAGGCCGCCTATGCGGCGCTCGCGAACATTCTGAAGACGTCGTTCTTCGGCGTCGCCGCCACGGGCGACGACCTGAGCTCCCGGGGCGCGAAGGGGCGCAAGGCCGTGGCCGCGCGCATCCGCGCCTACTGGAAGCGCTTCCGCGGCGTCCCGCTCCACGAGCGCTGGTACCGCACCCTCGCCGACGATGGCGCCCCCTGGGGCCACTGGCTACAGGCCGCCAGGAACATCGTCCAGCCCGTGGACGTGCACAGCGAGCGCAGCAGCATGCTCGGCGGCTGGGTCACCGTCCCGCGGCGCAAGCCGGGCGAGGCTCCCAGGATGCGGGGCGAGGCCCTCCGCCAGAAGAAGGATCCGAGCGTGGCCGAGCTCATGGCCCGCCGCGTCGAGCAGATGGTCGCGCCCGCCATGGACGAGCTCGACCGGTCGGGGACCTTTCGGGACTCCAACCGCGTGCATACCGTCCGCTCGGCGAGCGACCTGGCGCTGGCGTTGGCGAAGTGGGACGCGGAGGCGTCCAGGCCCGTCCTGCGGCGCCTCCTCGGGCAGATGCGTCGCGCACAGGGGCACGACATGCCCTATAGCCTCGACGAGCGCTTCGCCAGGCCCGTCGTGAAGATGACCCTGGCGCTCGCCAAGGCCGGCGACCTGGGCACGCTGGACGACTACGCGGCCTGGGTCCAGCGCCAGCGGCCGAAGGCCCTGAGCTTCGAGATCGGCACCGTCTTCGAGCCCATGTGGCGCTACCCCGACCATCCCAAGGTGACGGAGGCCGCCGAGCGGATGTTCAACGGCCAGTCGCCCTGGAACCCGCTCATCCAGACGGGGAAGGCCGCCGGCGGCTTCCAGGTGGGCGACCTGTTCGGGAAGCCCTTGGTCGCCATGCCCGCGTTCCGCCGACAGCTCCTGGAGCGATTGACCGACAAGCGCGTCGCCGGCGAGGTCGCGGTGCGCAGCGACGGGCGCGTCAACATCACTGTCGTCAACAACTGGAGCACCAGCACGAGCGCCCTGCCCGACGACCCCCGCTGCCCGAAGGAGGGCACCGAGGCGCCCTTCCGGCTCTGCGACGTCTACGCCTGGCTGCTCTCGCGGCTCGAGGGCACGCCCCAGTGCGAGCTCTTCTGGCCCGAGGCCGAGCGCGACAAGGCCGCCGCCGCCTGCGCCGCGTTCCTCACGCGCTTTGGCTCGCGCTTCGCCTGTGCACGGGCAGGCCGCCATCCCGAGCACTGGCCCGACGACGGCAAGGCCCGCCTGACCTTCCCTCCGCTCGATCGCCCCGCCACGCGAGACGAGGCCCGCAGGGGCCTCGCCATTTTCTCGCTCGAGGGGGAAGGCAAGGTCCGCGTGCCGAACCTGCCCAGGATGCCGATCAAGGCGAGATGGACCACCCTCGATGACTACCCGCGCGCGACCCAATACTACGACACGAAGACCCGCAAGAGCGGCATCCGCATCACCTACGACCAGAGCGGCTTCGTATGGCAGGCAGAGGAAGTAAGCAAGGGCGGCAGGTGGGAACGCTACTACGGCTTCGTCGGCCGCTACGTGGTCGCCAAGGTTCCCGCCGCCGAGATCGAGCTCGAGCGGCCGAAGGGCTCCGAGTAGGCGCAGACGCTCGCCCAGGAACGCCGCGCCCACGAGGCCGAAGTCATTGACCGCCGCGTCGAGAAGCTCGCCGGCCAGCCCGACTCCCTGCGGCAGAAGCCCTCGTTCCCCTCCCCTACTTCCGCTCGATCCGGTCCTCGCCCTCCGTCAGCCACTCGAGGGTGAAGCGGGCGAAGCGGATCCGCTTGTAGCCATCGGTCTCGTAGAGGCAGCCGAGGGTCATATCCTTCAGGACGGTGAGGCACGAGTAGGCGTACCCGCCAGGGACGAGGGTCTTGGCGACCGGCCACGTCCTGCCCTCGTCGTAGCTGAGGCGGACGGTGCCGTTGACGCGAGAGGCCTCGTGGGCGGGGTTGGCGAAGAGCAGGCGGTTACGGTCGTGGGTGTCGGCGCGGGTGTAGCGGACGAAGCTGGCCTGGCATACGGGCTCGATGAGGGTGGGATCGTCGGCGATCTCGGACCAGGTCTTGCCGCCGTCGGTGCTGGTGGCGGTGGCGCGGCGGTGCTTGCCGCGGTAGCTGCGCATGTTGAGCATCAGGGTGCCGTCGGCAAGCTCGACGACCTGGCTCTCGCTCATCTTCGGGCCCGTCTCGCCTCCGAGCCGCCAGGTCTCGCCGTGGTCGTCGCTCCAGATCAGGACGCACCGGCGGCCGCTGCTGTAGTGGTTGCAGGGCACGGCGAGACGCCCTGAGCGGGTCTGGATGCCGACGCCCGGGCCGTGGGCGATGCCCGTCCACTCGGGCTTCTTGGTCGTCGCCGTGATGTTCCGGGGCGCCGACCACGTGGCGCCGTCGTCGGTGCTGTGGGTCTCCCACACGGTCACGGCGTCCATCCCGATGCCCGCCGTCTTGGAGCCCTGGTAGCCCTCGGGCCAGCGGTCGTAGACGAGCCACACCGTGCCGGTGGACCGATCGACCACGGGGCACGGGTCCATCGCAGCATCTGGCAGTGCCTTGACAACGACCTGCATCGGCCCCCAGGTCGCCCCGCCGTCGGCGCTCCGCTTGAGCACCAGGTCGGTCGGGCTCTGGTCGCGCGACGAGTGCTTCCGCCCCTCGCAGAAGGCGAGCAGCGTGCCTTGCCTCGTCGTGATGACCGAGGGGATGCGGTAGGTGTGGTAGCCGTCCCGGCCGCTGACGAACACGTCGGTGTGCTCGGGAAGTTGCTTCGCCTTGGCGTCGAGCTCGGCGAGCTTGAGGCGGACGCTGGCGATCCAGGGGGCCTCGCCGGGCGTCCAGTGGCCGTAGGTGGTGACCACGAAGGTGCCGCCCGGCAGGAGCTCGACGGCGGGGTAGGCGCAGTCGCCGCCCTTGTGGTTGTCCATCAGGCGCACGCGGTACTGCCCTTCCCTGCCCTTGACGATGTCGTCGTAGGTGCCGACCCAGGCGACCCAGTCGCCCTTGGTGGGGCTCTCGTGGGTGGTGTCGCGGAAGGAGATGAAGAGGCGGCCGTCGCCGCTCGCCGCGAGCGCGCCGACACCGCCCGGCGGGTCGGCGGCGTAGAGTCCCTGGTGGCGGTCGCCGGTGAGCGCGGCGGGCAGCTCGCGGGGCTCGGTCCACGTCCCGCCCTCGTCGTCGCTGAAGATGACGAAGGA
>CBFDBL010000313.1:0-7327 GCA_965603035.1 uncultured bacterium | reverse complement strand
CGTCGGTCTGTTGCGTGGTGCGACGGTTCCCCGGGGCGCTGGCTCGGTCGGGCGATCTCGGGAGAGGAACCGTGAGTCGTGACCTAGCCGGGTCGTCGAAGCTTCTGACGACGGCCCCTGCGGTCGGTCGAGCGACGTGTGCCTAGGAGGCAGAGCGTGTACCGCGGGAAGACGATAGCCGCCATCGCGCCGGCGTACAACGAGCTGGGCAAGATCGAGAAGGTCGCCGCGGGCCTCGCCGCGCTCGACTTCCTCGACATGCCTATCGTCGTGGACGACGGCTCGACCGACGGCTGCGGCGAGGCGGCCGAGGAGGCCGGCGCCATCGTCGTCCGCCACGAGGCCCGCCGCGGCGTCGGCGCCGCCATCCGCAGCGGCATCGACTATGCGCGCAGCCACGGCGCCGACATCATCGTGATCCTGGCCGGCAACGGCAAGGACGACCCCACACAGATCCCGCGCCTGCTAGACCCCATCTGCGACGACGACGTCGACTACGTCCAGGGCTCCCGCTACCTTCCCGGCGGCGAGCGCGGCAAGATGCCGCTCCATCGCACTATCGGCACCCGACTCTACCCTGTCCTGATGCGGCTGTTCACCGGCCACAAGTGCACCGAGGTGACCAACGGCTTTCGGGCCTACAAGGCCAGCATCTTCGAGGACCTCGACATCGACATCTGGCAGGAGTGCTTCGACGGCTACGAGCTGGAGCTCCACCTGCACATCGAGGCCGTGACGCGCGGCAAGACCGCCGAGGTGCCCGTCTCGAAGATCTACCCCAAGGACGGGGGCTACAAGCGATACACCAAGATCCGCCTTTTCAGCGACTGGTGGCCCATTCTCAAGCCGCTCGTCTACCACGCACTCCGCATCCGACGGTGAAGGAGCGACGCCATGGGGAGTGCATCCCCCGAGCAGGATGAGGACAGGAGCAAGGAACGGCGCGCCCACCGGACCATGGGCATAGCCGTGTTCCTGCTGGCCTTGACCGCGCTCGCCGCGTCTACGCTCGTGCTCTGCCCCGGGCTCGATGAGGACTCGTACGCCTACCTGCTCTGGGGCCGGGATCTGCTGCGAGGCGCGCCGCTCAACCGGGTGACGACGACGGCGCCGAAACCTGTGCCGATGGCTGTGGCCTTCGTCGCGCAGTGCGTGCCAGGGGCCCGAGGGCCAGAACGCGTCTATCTCTGGGTCACTGTGGCAGTGGGTGCCGCTCTCGCCGCGATGGTGGCGGGCCTGGCACGCCGGCTTGGGGGCGCGGTGGCCGGCTGGCTTTCCGTACCCCTTCTCCTCGCCAACTACACCTACCTGCATTACGTGGTCAACGGCCAGAGCACGATCTACGAAGCAGCTTTTGTGCTCGGAGCCTTGCTGCTGGCAACGCGGGACGATGCAGGGACGAGGGACTACCTGTTGGCGGCGCTGCTCATCACTGGGGCAGGTCTGTGCCGGCCCGAGGCCGCGATCCTTGGGGCCGCGCTCGGCCTGGGAGTCTACCTGAGGCTGGGGTGGCGGCGCGTGGGAGTGCCAGCTCTGGTGATGGTCGTGGCCATGTCTTCGGTCGCGATCAATCTTCTCTTCTATCGGATCGCTTTCGGCAGCTTCACGTACACAAGCGACCTGGCGTTGCACGACACCGTGGCCAGCAGCGCGATGGTGCCCGACCCGTGGATCGGCTTTGCCAGACAGCTTGTGCGCACGGTGGTGTACTTCGCGAACCGCTCTTGGTTCCTGCTGTTCCTGGCCGCCGTGGGAGCTGGGGTGGCTTTGGGCGGCCAGCAGCGCGCACGCTTTGTTTCACTCCTGCTGTTCCCGCCTGCCACGGCCTTCTTCACGTGGCTGCTGCTGCACAAGGGGATTCTCTTCAACGTGCGTTGCTACCACTACGCCGGGGTCCTCGTCGTCGTGCTGGCCGCGGCCGGCGCAGGCCAGATCGCCGCGTGGGCCGCGTCGAGTGGGCGGTTCCTGAGCTTCCTGAGCGTGCGGAGGCGGTGCCTCGCCCTTGTGGGGCTGGTATTGGTGGCGCTGGCGCCCACATACCTGAGCCGTCCGCTGCCGACGGACAGACGCGAGCTGTGCCGCCGAATCGACGCAGCGTGCGTATTCCTCGCGCAGGAGATCGCCGACCAGCACCCCAAGCCTCGGATCGTGGCCTGGGACCTGGTCCAGGCGGTCTACCGCCTGGGGCTTCCGCCGGATGAACACTTCCGGTTCATCGACCGCATCCACAAGCCCGGACAGACCGATGCCCCCTGGCAGGCAGAATGGTACCTCACCGAGGCCTCATTCGGCGGGGACCCGGAGCCGTTGCCCACCGAGTGGGGCGCGAAGCTCGTCTGGAAGCATCCGAGTGGGCTGACCCGTGTCTACCACTGCGACAAGCATGCCCGGAATCAGAAAGCCGGCTCAACGCCAGGAACGGTGCGATGAAAGCGGCATCAGAGCAGAGAAGGCTCTCCGTGCTGATACCCGTCTACAACGAGCGCGACACGGTGTGCGAGCTGCTGGACCGCGTGCGCGCCGCGGCACTGCCCGACGGGCTGGCACGCGAGATCGTGCTCGTGGACGACGGCTCGACCGACGGGACACGCGAGCTGCTCGAGGCCTACGCAGGCGAGCATCCCGACGAGGTGGCCCTCCACCTCCACGGGCGGAACCGCGGCAAGGGCGCCGCGATCGCCACGGCCATTCAGCAGGCAACCGGCGACATCCTCCTGATCCAGGACGCCGACCTGGAGTACGACCCGAGCGAGTACGGCAAGCTCCTCCGTCCGATTCTCGACGGCCTGGCGGACGTGGTGATCGGCTCCCGCTTCCTCGGCGGCACCCACCGCGTGCTCTACTACTGGCACTACGTCGGCAACCGCATGCTCACCATGCTGTCGAACGTGCTGACGAACCTGAACCTGACGGACATGGAGTGCTGCTACAAGGTCTTCCACGCCGACGTGCTGCGGGGGCTCTCGCTGCGGAGCGAGCGGTTCGGCATCGAGCCCGAGCTGGTGGCCCGCGTGGCGCAGCTCGGCTGCCGGATCTACGAGGTGCCGGTGAGCTACCACGGCCGCGACTACGCGCACGGCAAGAAGATCACCTGGAAGGACGGGGTGGCGGCCGTCTGGCACGTCCTGCGCTTCGCCCTCTTCAGCCGGCGGCCGCGGCGGCCCCAGGAGCCCGAGAGCGGATGAGCGCCATCGTCATGCTGCTCGACAACGCCTTCCGGCCCGACCCGCGGGTCGCCAACGAGGCCCGCGCCCTCGCCGAAGCGGGCTACGCCGTGACGATCCTCGCCTGGGACCGCGAGGGCGGCCGGCCCCGCTGCGAGAGCTGGCACGGGGTGCGCGTCCAGCGGCTCGGCCCCCGGAGCCGCCACGGCCGCGGCACGGCACAGATACTCTACCTCGCCGTCTTCTGGTGGCACTGCCTGAGGTGGCTGGTCGGTCGCGAGGTCGATGCGGTGCACTGCCACGACTTCGACACCCTGCCCGCCGGCTGGCTGGCGGCAGCGGCCAAGCGCTGCCGGCTCGTCTACGACGCCCACGAGAGCTACGCCGACATGCTCGGCGCCAACGTGGCCCCGTGGGTGAAGGGAGCGGTCGCCTGGGTCGAGCGCCTGCTGTGCCGCCGCGCCGACGCCGCGCTGACGGTCGGCAGCCTGCTCGCCGCCGAGCTCGGGCGCCGCGGTGCCCGGCGCACCTGGGTGGTCGGCAACTGGAAGCGCCTCGACGCGTTCGCCGTCGAGCCCGCTGTGGTGGCGGCGCGGCGGCACGCGATCGGGCTCAACGGCTCGCGGGGGCCTGCGCCCTGCCTGCTGGTCACCTACATCGGCTGGCTGAACGCCGACCGCGGGATCGAGCCGCTGCTCGAGGCCGTGGCGCGGTGCGAGGGGGTGGCGCTGGTGGTCGGCGGCGACGGCCCGTCGGCCCCCGCCGTGCGTCGGGCCGCCGACCGCTGCGACCGGATTCGCTACCTCGGCTTCGTCGAGCCCGCCGACATCCCGCTCTACACGGCCATGGCCGACGTGGTCTACTACGGGCTCGACGCGACGAACGTCAACGCGCGCTACAGCGCGCCGAACAAGCTCTTCGAGGCCCTGGCCGCCGGCCGCGCCGTGGTGTGCAACGCCATCGGCGAGATCGGCCGCATCGTCCGCGAGGAGGGCTGCGGCGTCGCCGTCGAGGAGCTGGCCCGCGACGCCCTGGCCGCGGCCCTCGACGAGTTGCGCCAGCCGGGCCGCCTCGCCGCCTGCCAGGCCCGCGCCCGCGAGGCCGGGCGGCAGCGCTACAACTGGGCACGCGCCGAGCGCCAGCTCCTGGGCCTCTACGCCGCCATCGGGCTCCCCAGCACGAAAGGAGCCGAGCGTGACGCCTGACACCTCCCGTCGCTGGGTGCTCGACGCGGCGATCTACGCGGCGAGCCTGGCCGTGCTGCTCGGCGCCTTCGCGGCCATCGGCCTGGGCTACGAGGGCGACACGTTCAGTTGTCTCTACTGGGGCCGCCAGATCGTGCACGGCGAGGCCCTCGACCGCATCAACCCGGGCACCACGACGCCGAAGATCCTGCTCATCGCGCTCGGGGCGGTGGGCCAGCTCGTACCGGGCGAGCGCGGGGCGGAGCTCTTCTACATGGTTGTCGTCGCGGCGGCGGGAGCGGGCATCGTGCTGGTGACGTCGCGGCTGGCGCGGCGGATCGGCGGGACGGCTGCCGGGCTGGTGGCGGTGCCGCTGGTGCTGGGGCACATGCAGCTCATCCAGTACGTCGTCAGCGGCCAGAGCCCGATCCTGGCATCGCTGTTCTCGACGGGCGCGCTGCTCCTGGCCACGCGCGAGCAGGCCCGCGTGCGGGACCACCTGTGGGCGGCGGCCCTGCTGTTCGGCGCGGCCATGGTCCGCCCCGAGGCTTTCGCGCTCGCCGGCGGTCTGGCGCTGGCGCTCTACCTGCGCCTGGGCTGGAAGCGGCCCTGGTGGCCCGCCGTTATCGCGGCCAGCGGCCTCGCAGCCCTGGGCGTCAACCTGCTCTTCCATCGCTTCGGCTTCGGCAGCTTCAGCTACAACGTCGAGCTCGTCGTCGCCGACACGGCGACGACGAAGAGCCAACTGCCCAGCCTCCACGTCGGCTTCGCCGCGTCCGTCGCCAAGACGCTCTTCCACTACTCGAATCGCCTCTGGCCCGTGCTGCTGTTCGCCGTGCTGGGCGTGGGCCTCGTGGTCGGGACGCGCCGCTGGCGGCGCTACGCGGCGCTCTTCGCGCTGCCGCTGGCAACCATCGCGGCCATGTGGCTGCTGCTCTTCCGCGGCTCGCTCGTCAACGAGCGCTGCTTCTACCACATGACGTTCATCGTCATCGCGCTGGCGTCGGGGGCCATCGGGTGGCTGGCCTCACGGGCGGCATCGAGCGCCGAGTTCCTGGCGCCGCTCTCGGCGCGCGGGCGCGCGACGGCGTTCGCGCTGCTGGCCCTGTTCGTCCTGGCCCCGAAGTACGCGACGCGGCCCGTGCCCTGGAAGTTCGGCCACGACTACCGCTGCCTCGAGCAGTGCGCCGAGGTGGTCCGCGAGCACCTCGCGAAGCTGCCCGGGGACCAGCGGCCGGTGGTGATGGACGAGACGTCCCACGTGCGCTACCGGCTGCGCCTGCCCTCGCACCGGAGCTTCCACGAGGCCATCCGCGTCATGCGCGCCGGGGAGGGCGAGCTGCCCGACGCGATCGAGTGGTATGTGACCGACATGCTGCGCTTCCTCCCGGAGATCCCGTCGGAGTGGCGCCTCGACATCGTGTGGAACGACCCGAACAGCCCCATGACGGTCTACCGACGCCGCCCGCGGGCGGCACAGGAGAGCGGCTCATGAGCGACGCCGCCGACCGGCCCGAGCTGACGGTCGTCATGCCGTGCCTCGACGAGGCCGAGACGCTCGAGACCTGCATCCGCAAGGCGCAGGCGGCCATCGCCGAGCACGGCCTGCGCGCCGAGATCGTCATCGCCGACAACGGCAGCACCGACGGCTCGCAGGCGATCGCCGAGCGCTGCGGCGCCCGCGTCGTGCCCGTGGCCGAGCGCGGCTACGGCGCGGCGCTCCAGGGCGGCATCGCGGCGGCCCGCGGCGAGTTCATCATCATGGCCGACGCCGACGACAGCTACGACTTCGGCGCCATCTATCCCTTCGTCGAGAAGCTCCGCGAGGGGCACGATCTGGTCATGGGCTGCCGCCTGCCCGCCGGCGGCGGCACCATCGAGCCCGGGGCCATGCCGCCGCTCCACCGCTGGCTCGGCAACCCGGTGCTGAGCTGGATCGGGCGGCTCTTCTTCAAGTGCCCGGTGACGGACTTCCACTGCGGCCTGCGCGGCTTCCGCAGGGACGCCGCCGAGCGGATGGGCCTCCAGACGACGGGGATGGAGTTCGCCTCCGAGATGGTCATCAAGGCGACGCTGCACAAGATGCGGATCGCGAACATCCCGATCACGCTGCACCCCGACGGCCGCACGCGTCCGCCGCATCTTCGGAGCTGGCGCGACGGCTGGCGCCACCTGCGCTTCATGCTCCTGTACAGCCCTCGCTGGCTGTTCCTCATCCCCGGCGTCGTGCTGCTGCTGCTCGGCCTCGTCGGCGGCGCCATCCTGATGGGCGGTCCCATCCAGGTCGGCGGTGTGCGGTTCGACACGAACACGCTGCTGGTGTCGTGCATGAGCGTGCTGCTCGGCTTCGCGCTCGTGTCGTTCGCCGTCTTCGCCAAGGTGTTCGCCATCACCGAGGGCCTGCTGCCCGAGGACAGGCGGATGAGCTGGCTGTTCGAGCGGGTCACCCTCGAGGCCGGGGTGGGCCTCGGCGCCGGCGTGGCGTGCATCGGCCTGAGCGTGCTCGTCGCCGCGGTGGTCCTGTGGGGCCGCGAGGGCTTCGGCGACCTCTCGACGGCCGCCAGCCTTCGCATCGTGGCGCCGGCGGTGACGCTGATCACGCTGGGCGCGAACGCCGTGTTCGCGAGTTTCTTCCTGAGCATCCTCGGGCTGAAGCGCCGCGCGAAGAAGGGCCTCACCGTCCGAGACGATTGACCCAGGAGCCGTTCCATGCCCTCCTCCGACGCTCTCCCGGCCGACACCCCGCTGCTCTCGGTGATCGTGCCGGTCTACAACGAGGCGGAGACGGTGGCCGAGCTGCTCGAACGCGTGCTGGCGGTGGAGTTGCCGATGCAGGTGATCGTGGTGGACGACGGCTCGACGGACGGCTCGCGGGACATCGTGGCGCGCTTCGCCGCCGAGCAACCCGAGGTCGAGCACGTGTGCCACGAGGCCAACAGCGGCAAGGGCGCCGCGGTCCACACGGGCATCGCGCACGCC
>CBFDBL010000312.1:0-7334 GCA_965603035.1 uncultured bacterium | reverse complement strand
CGCGACGGGGCGGCGGGGCCGTGGCAGGGGAGGGCGGTGGTGCCAGGGGCGGCGTCGGGGGTGGCCCTGGTGTCGCGGGAGCCCATCAGCCTCTGGGGCGGGCTCGACGCGGCGACCGGCAGGATCATCGACGAGCGGCACGACCGCTGCGGCGAGGTGGTGACGGGCCGCGTCTTCGTGTTCCCTCACGGCAAGGGCTCGAGCACGGCCAGCGGCATCCTGCTCGAGACTATCCGGCTCGGCACGGCGCCCGCTGCGATCGTCACTGCGCGGGTCAGCCCCATCCTCGCCCTGGGCTCGATCGTCGCCGACGAGCTCTTCGGCGAGGCCGTGCCCATCGTCGTCCTGCCCGACGATGCGTTCGCGGCGATCGCCGACGGTGAGCGGGTGACCATCGAGGCGGACGGGACAGTGATCGCAGGGAGCTGAGATGCTGGTGCTGAATGCCGAGGACGTGCGTCGGGCGCTGCCGATGGCCGAGGCGATCGCTGCGATGAAACGGGCCTTCGCCGCACTGAGCGACGGGCGGGCGGTGACGCCGCTGCGCGCGCAGGTGCCGGTCGAGCGACACGCGGGCATCAGCCTGGTGATGCCCGCCTACGTGGCCGACGCCGACGGCGAGGCGCTGGCGGTGAAGGTCGTGTCGCTGTTCGACCGCAACGCCGCGCGGGGTCTGGCGCGCATCCAGGCGGCGGTGGTGGCCTTCGAGCCCGACACGGGCCGGCCGCTCGCGCTGCTCGAGGGCGCCACGCTGACGGCCATCCGCACGGGCGCCGCCTCGGGCGCGGCGACCGACCTGCTGGCGCGGCCCGACTGCCGCATCGCCGCCCTCTTCGGCGCGGGCGTCCAGGCACGCACCCAGCTCGAGGCCGTGTGCACCGTGCGGCGCGTCGAGGCGGTGTGGGTCTACGACCCGCGGCGCGAGGCCGTCGAGGCCCTGGTCGCCGACGTTGCCGGCCGCGGCCCCATCCCCGCGGACGTCCGCGCGGCAGCGAGCCCGCGCGAGGCCGTCGCCGACGCCGACATCATCTGCACTGCGACCACGGCGCACGAGCCCGTCTTCGACGATGCCGACCTCGCGGCCGGGGTCCACGTCAACGCCATCGGCTCGTACCAGCCGCACGTCCAGGAGATCCCCGCGGCGACCGTCGCCCGCGCGCGCGTCGTCGTGGACAGCCGCCAGGCGGCGCTCGACGAGACGGGCGACCTCATCCAGCCCATCGAGCTCGGCCTCTTCGGCCCCGACCACATCCACGCCGAGCTGGGCGAGCTGGTGCTCGGCCGCGCCGAGGGGCGCGCGTCGCCCGAGCAGATCACCCTGTTCGAGGCGGTGGGCGTCGCGGTCCAGGACGCCGTGGCGGCGAGCGTGGCGCTCGGCCGGGCCGAGCAGCTCGGCCTCGGGCAGGCAATCTCGTGGTGATGCGCGGATGAGGGTTGACGGCTCCGTGGCGCGGCGCTATGATACGAGACGAGGCCTCCCCCGGCTGCCTCGCGTACGGTGTTGTGCCGAATGTCTCGGTGGGGAAACACCAACCGAAGGGGTGGTTGACATGAGGTTCGCGCACGAACGGGGCCATGCTGCGGGTCGGGGCTTCACGCTTATCGAGCTGCTGGTCGTGATCGCCATCATCATGATCCTGGCGGCCATGGCCCTGCCCGTGCTGATGCGGGCTGCGCGCCAGGCGCGCGCGGTGAACTGCGTCGCCAACATGAAGCAGCTCTCCGTGTCGTTCCGCAACTACGCCAACAACCACGACAAGGTCCTCACCGGCGCCCACGGCGGAAACCGGCCGTCCCCTCAGCCGACGTGGCTGTACCCCAAGGACCCCGACACCCAGGGCGATCTGTCGGGCCTGTGGCCCAAGATGCCCACCGAGGGCCAGCTCTTCCCCTACTACCGCGACCCCGCGCTCGTCAAGTGTCCCTCCGACAACGATGGCAACGGCAAGCTCAGCTACTCGATGCCCCAGCAGTGTGGCTTCAAGCTCATGGACAACGTGGTGAACTCCGCCATCGGCATCCTGCTGATGGAGGAGCACCCGAAGTACAACATCGGCGGCTTCCCGCCCAAGGGCGGCGCCCGCCGCGAGGGCGGCTACGGCTGCTCCGACCGGCCCGCCGGGCGCCACTCGAACAAGACCGCCATCGCCTTCTTCGACAGCCACGCCGAGTTGATCCAGTTCCCTGGCGGCTACACCGCCAGGGAACTGTGGGTGGACCCCTGGGCCTACTCTTGCGGGTGGTGGGACGGCGAGTGGCACCCCTCTCACTACCCCGACGGCCGCATCCCCGTGGGCAAGACCTGGTAGGCCCTGCCCCCGCCCCCGATCGCCGACCGCCCCCTTCGCCGACGGACCGCGCCGCGCGCCTGCTGCCGCAGTCCCCTTGCGTCATCGCCCCCGGCGCCTGCGGGCCGCGGAAGGCGGGCATCGGGACTGGTCGGGGGCCTCTGCATTGCTCATGCAGAGGCCAATAGTCGCCCCGTGCACAGCGTCCGCCGGGGGAAGGTCGAGGTCTTTGAGCCCTTCGTCACCGGGCTCAAGGGCCTGGCGGGCTTTGAGCGTATCTGGCTGCCCTAGTGGTTCGACCGGGCTGCCGAACCGCGGCTTGTGGTCACGCCCTTCCTGGATGTGAAGCCCCGCGGCGTCTTCGCGACGCGGGCGCCTTGCCGACCCAACCCCATCGCCATGTCGCCGGTCAGGCTGCTGAAGATCGAGGGCAACGCGCTGCACGTGGCCGACATCGACGTGCTCGACGGCACGCTGCTGCTCGACCTCAAGCCCTAGGCCCCGCGCTTCGACTGCTACGAGGGGGCGCGCAGCGGCTGGCTCGAGGCCGCCTCGCGCCGCCTCCCCCACGCCCGCGCCGACGGCCGCTTCAGCCGCCCCGACGGCCCGTGACGGGCCATCCACTCCTCCAGCCTTCCACGCCGGCATCGGTGTCAATGCATGTCCCGACGCCAGAGGCGTCCACACCGCAAGTGCCTCGGGTCCAGCGGGCCTTGACGCCTGCGGGCCGGCGGTGTATCGTGCCGTGAGCGTTCGGGCCGGGCCGATCCAGAGCCGCCGGTGACGGCGGCCACGAGGCGGGGCGCCCGACCCGCGGGGAGGGATCGGACGGGCGGGACAGGAGGCAAGCACCATGGCACGGTCATCACAGCCTGTCGGAGATGGGACGCCCCGTGCGCGGAGCGTGCTGCTGGCGCTCGGGTGCCTCGGCGCCGTGCTGGCCCTGTCGCAGGGCACGGCGACGGCGGGGCAGGGCTACTGGCGGCTGCACCGCGTCGAGATGGACAAGCCCAAGCTGGTCTATCCCTCGTACGTGATCTCGGCCTCGGCCAAGAGCGGGGCCTTCGTCAGCCGCATCCAGTTCCGCGACAAGAACACCAGGAAGGACATCGACAATCAGATCGTCGCCTGGAGCTGGGGCCCCATGCCCAGGGCACTGGTCACGGGCAACCCGCTCGCGCTGACCTACAGGGCGACGGTGACCTATGCGCCCAAGCAGTGGGTGGGCATCCACTACTCGTGGATGGGGGCCGAGACCCAGGGCTGGACGGCGAACGGGTGGATGAAGAGCGGGGTGTTCGTGAACGCCAAGGGGCAAGGCCAGCTCAACATCCACATCGCCGACAAGCAGGGTACGGCGCGCGAGCTCAAGACGGCGGTCGGCGTGCGCCCAGGGCGTCGCGGCGACCAGTTCGCTGTCGCGGTCATCCTCGAGCATCCGTCCCAGACGCGCTGGACCTGGCGCTACATCTACTTGTGGGACGAGGGGCCGCCCCCGGCCGACCCAGGCGAGCCCATCCCGCCAGGCATCGAGTGGAAGGGCGGACCGGTGCCGCCCGGACCCGGGGGCACCGGCACGACGGTCGCGAAGCCCGGGACAGCGGGCGGAGCCACGACCACTCCGGGG
Source organism: uncultured bacterium (assembly GCA_965603035.1). Classification (GTDB taxonomy): domain Bacteria; phylum Planctomycetota; class PUPC01; order DSUN01; family DSUN01; genus CAZDNN01. The sequence continues at coordinate 3,419 of CBFDBL010000312.1, read as the reverse complement.
ACGGGCAGCGTTACCCGCCCCGGCGGCACCGGCACCCCCACCGTGCGGCCCGTCGTCCCTGGGGCGGGGATGATCCTCAAGGCGGACCGCCGTGCGGTGAAGGCCGGCGGCACCGTCACCGTGCCCATCTGGCTGCTCAAGGCCCGCGACGTCGGCAACCTCGACTTCACCGTCGCCTACGACCCCGCCGTGCTCCGCCCCGCGGGCAAGGCGATCAAGGGCAATCTGCTCGACGCCGCGCTCTTCGAGTCCAACACCGCCGAGAGCGGGCTCATCCGCATCGGCTTCGCCGCCAGGAAGGGCATCAACGGCGACGGCACGGTCGCACAGATACGCTTCCAGGCCGTCGGCCCGCCGGGGCGGCGCGCCCCGCTCCGACTCGCCGTCACGACGATCAACAGCTCGACGGGCGCCCGCCTCCAGATCGCGACCGTCGATGGCGAGATCCAGACCCTCACCGCCGACGGCAGGCTGCCCGGCGACGCGAACGGCAATGGCCAGCTCGACCTCGCCGACGCCCTCGCGGCCCTCAAGATGTCGGTCAAGCTCATCGCAGAGGACCTCGTCTGCGACATGGACGCCGACCGCTCCGTGACCTCGAACGACGCACGCATCCTCTTCCAGAAGGTGTCCCAGCGATGAGCAGACAGCTACGGTCGACCTCCCTCCGCGCCCTGCTCGCCCTCGCCGCCGTCGCAGCGGCGCCGGTGCGCGGCGCGGCGGTCCGGCTCGTCGTCCAGTCGGGAAGCGGTACCGTCGGCGAGGACATCGGGGTGCCCGTCGCGGTCGCCCAGCCGTCCGGCCTGGGCGCGCTCGAGGTCGAGGTCGTCTACGACGCGGCCGTCCTGGAGCTCAAGCAGGTCGCCGAGGGCAAGCTGCTTGCCGACGGGATGCTCGACCACAAGGTGCTCGGCCCGGGGCGCGTGCGCTGCGACCTGATGAGCGCCAAGCCCATCGACGCCGGCGGCGAGCTGTTCGTGCTGCACTTCCAGGCCAAGGCTGGCGCGGGACGGACGGAGATCCGGCTCGAGAACCCGCAGGCCTGGGACCACGCCGACATCCTCGAGATGCGGGTCGCCTGCGAGGCGGGCCAGCTCGCCCTGGACGAGTCGGCCTCCGCGCCGGGCCGGCTCCCGTGGATCGCCGCCGCGGCCGCGGGGGGCCTCGTCGTGATCGTGCTCGCCTTCGTGCTCGGCCGCCGCTCATCCTCGCGCCGCTCGTGAGAGGCCGCGTCCGCGCCGTCCCGTGCTCGGCCGGGCTACCGCCGCGTGCCGGTCGGCAGGATCCAGACCTTCGTCTTGCGGCGGATGCCGAACTCGAGCGCGGCGTGGTGGGTCGCCATGTAGACGTCGATGCGGCGGCCCTTGATGGCGCCGCCCTTGTCCTCGACCACGAAGTCGCGGGCGGGCAGGCACGACAGGCGCAGCCTTGTGCCCGGCGGCAGGTGGCGCCAGTCGGCGGCCACCATCCCTGTGCGAACGGGCTTGCCCGTGGCGGTGATGCCGTCGGCGTCCTTGCCGCAGCACTTCGCGCACGCGCAGTAGGCGGTCACGGTGTAGTAGCCGGCGAACCGCGTCTCCGGTCGAGCCGGCGCCGTCGGAGCTGCGAGCAGAAGCAGAAGGCCCGTGACAGTGGCTGTGCGACGCATCGGATGCCCTCCTTGGCAACCATCGCGTGCTGCCCGTCCTGTTGCTGCACGAAAGGACTCCTGCAACTGGCGTGCCGGCGGGGCGTACCGAGCCGGCGAGGCGTTCGCCGCAACCCTCCGGGATCTGCTACACTTGGGGCATGTCCCGCTCCGGACCGCCATATGTGGGGGCGCCGAGATCCCGTCGCCGGGGCCGACGCGCGTTGGGATGCTGCCCGATCCCGAGCTACGGGGCCGCATATCGTCAGTCGTGGACGTCCACGGCACGCCACGACACTTGTCGTCCTGGGCGAAGCGCCGGCGGAGCGAGGGATTTCGCGAAGGAGCATGCCCAAGTCACGGGGTCGTAACCCCTGATGACGTCCTCGACTTCGAGGGCTCCTTCGCGCCGCCCGACGGAGCCGACCGGGCTCAGGACGACCAGGGGGCTGGCCTTAAGGGATTGTAGGGGCAGCGCTTATGGCCGATGGCCAAGCCGTCTTCGCCCGCTTCCGAGCGTGGCTGCGATCCGATCTGCCCGTGCTGCGGTGGGTGCTGCTGGGGGTCTACGTGGTCGTGACGGGCATCCCGGCCGCCCTGCCGCTCGCGGACAGCGATTACTGGCTTGGCGCCGTCCTCGATCTCGTCCTGTTGGGCTGCCTTGCGGTGTTCCTGCTCGGCGGCGGACTCCGACGGCTCAGCTCGCCCATCCCGTGGTGGCGCCTGTGGATGCCCATCGGCGTCACGGTGTTCGGCCTCGCCATGCTCTTCATCGGGCTCTTCGGGGCGTCGAACGAGTTGTCCAGGGATCATCCAGTTCTGCGCCGCGTCTTCGACGACGACTACTTCTGGCCCTCGCTGATCGCCTGGTCGGTGTGTTGGGCGGTGTGGCTGTGGGTGAGGGGGCGTCGCAGGCCGCGGATGTCGCTGATGTGGCGGCTCACGGGCCTGCTGCTGGCCGGGAGCCTGCTCGAGCTGGCGGTGACGATTCCCGCCCTCATCCACATCTCGGGCCTGCTGGCTGTGGTCGGGGTGGCGCTGGGCGTGTGCGTGCTGCTCTTCCCGCTCGGGACGACGATCGCCCTGATCTTCCTGCGGCCACGCTACTGGCATGAGCGGGCGGACGAGGCCCGCACGGGCGCCTCGGACCAGGAGTAGAGCCTCTCCCCCAGAGGCACGAGCACCGCCGCCGCAAGCACCCCGCCGAGCACGTCCACCGCGTAGTGATAGCGGCAGTACACCGTGGCCACGCACAGCAGGACCACGGCCGCCAGGTGCGCGTAGCGGATGCGCGGGAAGCTCCGCCACGAGAACCACAGCGTGCACAGCGCCACCGCGACGTGGCTGCTCGGGAACGCCCCGCCCTGCACCCGGAAGCGGGCATAGAGGAACCGCATCGCCTGGCACAGCGGCCCTCGCTCCACCGCGGCGGGGAACGCCATGGGCAGATGCGGCAGCCCGTGGGCGGCGGCGAGCCCGGGCGCGGCGTTCCAGTACACCGGCGGCCCCGCCACCGGCACGAAGATGAACGCCAGGTAGCAGACGTAGAAGATCAGCGAGAGGAGCGCGACGTAGCGCAGGAACTCCTCTCGACCCTTCACGTAGAGCGCGACCCCTACCCCGAGCACCGTGACGTAGAAGGAGACATAGGCCAGGTAGAGCGGCTCACTGAGGGCGAGGTACGGCAACCGTTCCATCCACACCACACACGGCTGGCAGCCGAACAGCCACTCCTCCAGGCGGATGAACGGAGCGTCCGCGTAGCGCGCGATGAACATGCGGTTCAGCAGGC
>CBFDBL010000311.1:0-7342 GCA_965603035.1 uncultured bacterium | reverse complement strand
GTGGCTATTTGCGGCGGTGCCCACCCCCTAATGGCCCGACCCCGATGCCGTGGATCCATCCTTGCCGCCGCGACGGGGCCGACGTATATTGAACCCGCTTGGCCGGTGGGATGCAATCGCAGGAGGAGAGGAATGAACGCCGAACGGGCAGCGCTCGCGTTGGCTCTTGGGCTCGTGCTAGCGGGATGCGGGGGGCGGGGCCTCCGCGACCTGGCGCCCGTCCACCGGGCGCGGACGGGCTATCCGCGTCTCGAGTTCATCATCGCCGAGAATGGCAAGGCGAAGGGCGCCATCGCGGTGATGACGCCGAAGAAGGAGGTGTCGCGGACCCTCCAGGCCGCGGTGCGGGACCTCCAGCACTTCCTCGAACGCGCGACCGGCGCCAAGCTGCGGGTCGAGTATGGTGACGCGGATGGCGCGGTGATCGTCATCGGCGACTGGGAGACTGCGATCTCGAGGGGTCTGCGACGCGGCAGGGACATGCCCGTCGAGGGCTTCAGCGTGATGACCGTCGAGTGGGGGGGCGCCAACTTCGGCTTCACGGGTGAGACGGAGCGCGCCGTGTGCATCGCCGGCCACGACGGCGAGATCGCGCCGAAGACGCGGTCGGAGGGCACGGCGTGGGGCATCTACGACTTCCTCGAGCGCGTCGTCGGCATTCGCTGGTACTGGCCGGGCGAGATCGGCGCCTCGGTGCCCGAGCACAGGACGCTGGTGGTCCCGCCGCTGTGGTATGAGGATGCGCCGGTGTTCCGCAAGCGGGTGATCTGGCCGTCGGGCGGGCGGTCGGTGACGCGCGACACGGGGCCGCACCATCGGCGGATGCGCTCGCACGACTCGTGGCCCATCCGGCTCCAGGTCCACAGCCCGACCGGCTGGCCGGAGCTCTACGGCAAGACGCGGCCCGAGTGCTTCCAGCTCCGCGGCGACGGCGAACGCAACATGGCCCTGCTCTGCTACGGCCATCCGCGCACGCTCGAGACCTACCTCGAGACCATCGCCGCCTTCTACGAGAAGGGCGACAAGCGCGCCTGGGCCGGCAAGCCGCCGGTGGGCGACGCCATCACCGTGTCGCCCAACGACATGGCCCCCTCGTGCCGCTGCGAGCACTGCCGCGCGCTGTGGCAGCCCGACGCCGGGCAGTACGGCACGGCCTCGAAGGTGCTGGCCACCTTCGTCGCCAGGCTCGCCCGCGAGGTCAAGACGCGATGGCCCGACAAGACCGTCATCTACCTGCCCTACCAGAACTACACCGAGCCGCCGGACGGCGTGAGCTTCCCCGACAACGTCGAGGTCCAGCTCTGCGGCATGCCCGGCCTCGCACGCTACAACGAGCCGACCATCGCCGCCAGCGAGCAGGCCAACATCGACGGATGGGTCCGCCTCACGGGCCGGAAGATCCAGAACTGGCACTACTCGTGCTGGCCCGCCGACCAGACCAGGGCCGCCTACCTGTATCCCCACGTCGTCCAGCACCACTACGCGGCGAACCGCGACAAGACGGTCGGCAGCTTCATCAACGGCACGGGCGACCACTGGCCGCGCTTCCACATCAGCCTCTACGTGTGGATGAAGGCGCTGTGGAACCCCGACCTCGACGTCGATGCGGTCGTCGCCGAGTTCTGCCGTCGCATGTTCGGCCCCGCCGCCGACGCGATGCACGAGCTGGTGACCATGCAGATCGACGGTTGGGAGAAGAGCCGCTGGCCCGGCGGGAAGCTGTCGCCGAAGGCCATCTACGAGATCAGCTACCCGCGCGCCGACGTCCTGAAGATGGAGGCGCTGCTCGCGAAGGCGCGCGAGCAGGCGGCCGGCGATGAGCTGGTCGTCAAGCGGCTCGACTACCTCGCGGGGCCGCTGGCCGAGTTCTTCACCGAATCGAAGGCGTACGCCGAGGGCAGCCAGCGGACCGTGCTCGTCGCGAAGAAGGTCGGCGAGGATCCCGTCATCGACGGCAAGCTCGACGATGCGGCCTGGAAGCAGGCCGAGGCCGTCAGCCTTATCCGCGCGCTCGACCGCAAGCAGCCGAAGCCCCAGTTCCCGACCACGCTCGAGGCTGTGTGGACCCTCGACGGCGTGACCTTCGGCTTCCGCATGGCCGAGCCGACGCCGCAGAAGCTCGCCCGCGACATTCGCGGCCGCGACGACAGCCTGGCGTGGTGGAACGACAACGTCGAGATCTTCCTCGACGTCACGGGCCAGCGGCTCGACTACTACCAGCTCATCGTCAACCCCAACGCCGCCATCTTCGACGGCCATGGCCGCGACATCGAGTGGACCTGCCAGGGCCTCAAGGCCAAGGGCCACGTCGGCGCAGGCTTCTGGAGCCTCGAGGTCTACATCCCCTACTCGGCCTTCCCCGACGCCGTCCGGCCGGGCACCGGCATCGAGTGGTTCGGCAACTTCACGCGGCATCGTGTCTGCGACAAGAAGCCGCGCGAGTATCAGCGCCTCAACACCACCTACGCCGGCCCCAGCAACAACATGATGGCCTTCGGCCCCATCCGATTCGTCGAATAGGTCCTATACGTCCTATCGGTTCGCTGAGAGAGCCCTGGCACATGCAGACAGCCCCCTCCCGCATCGGCCTCGTCGGCGCCGGCGGCATCTCAAGGCTGCATTTGGAGGGCATCGCTCGCCATCCCGAGCGGACGCAGGCCGTCGCGCTGTGCGATCCCGAGGCGAAGGCGCTGCGCCAGCGGGGCGCCGAGTTCGGCGTCGAGCGGCTCTACACCGAGCTCGAGTCGATGATCGCCGATGCCGGCATCGACGCGGCGATCGTCTGCACGCCGACCCACATCCGCAGCAACGTGGTCCTGCCGCTCATCCAGGCCGGCATCCCGGTGCTCTGCGAGAAGCCCTTCGCCGAGACCTACGCCGAGGCTGCTGCCATCGAGCGCGCGGCGCGCGAGCACGGCGTGCCCGTGGCCGTCAACCAGAACTTCCGCCGCCACTTCACCTTCACCCTGGCCCGCGCGCTCCTCGACCAGGGCCGCCTCGGCAAGCCGCTGCACCTGACCCAGATCGCCGGCCACCTGCGCCGCGACGTCGGCTGGCGGCTCGAGAGGCATCGCTACGTGATGGCCGTCATGTCCATTCACTGGCTCGACGGCTATCGCGTGCTCTTTGGCGAGGAGCCTGAGACGGTCTACTGCCGCGCCGTCAACTCGCCTGCGACGCCGGGCGGCGACGACACGGCGGTCTCGGTCGTGCTCGGGTTCCCGAGCGGCGCCGTCGCCTGCTTGAGCGAGAGCTTCTCGTCCTTCGCCCGCATCAGCGGCTGCGGGCTCGATTGTGAGCGGGGCGGCCTCCGCCTCGGCTACCAGACGCTCGAGGAGATCCGCCAGGGCGCCGAGCCCGTCGAGCACACCAATCCCTTCGACAAGGCCGAGGCCACCTGGTACCTGCTCGACGAGCTGCTCCGCGCCGTCGAAGAGGGCCGCGAGCCGGAGACGTCGGCCACAGACAATCTGAAGTCGATGCGGATCCTGGAGGCGGCATATCGATCCATCGACGAGGAACGCCCGGTTCGTTTGGAGGAGATCTGATGAAGCTGGCCTTCTCGAAGCCGACGCGAACTGACGACGACACCCGCCTCCTCCTGACCCGCTTCCGCGAGGTCGGCTACGACGGGCTCCAGCTCAAGGCGGGGCAGTATGCGGGTTACCTGGATCGCCCCGAGGAGTTCCTGGCCGACTGGGGGCAGCCGCGGGGCGTCGCGTCGGCGCTGATCACGGGCGTCGGGAGCGATGGGAGCGTGGGCGCGCTGCGGCGGCTCTTCGCCTTCGGCCGCATCGTCGGCGCGGACCTGATCGTGCTGTGCTTCGGGCTGCCCCGGGAAGGGATGACGGCCGAGCAACTGCGCTACCACGCCCAGGTGCTCTCGCTGCTCGGCCTGGAGGCCCAGGACAACGGCCTGCGCCTCTCGCTCCACCACCACTACGGCCATCCCGTGATGACCCGCGACGACCTCGACGCCTTCTTCGGCGCGGTCGAGGAGGACAGCATCGGCCTGACCGTGGACACGGCGCACCTGGTCAAGAGCGGCATCGACGACGCAGCGGCCATCATCCGCGACTTCGCGCCCGTCATCGACAACTTCCACCTCAAGGACTACGCCGACGGCGAGTGGCGGATGCTGGGCACGGGCGGGATCGACTTCGAGCCCATCTTCGCCGCCATCGCCGCCATCGGCTACGACGGCTGGCTCTCCACCGACGAGGAGAGCGACGCCCCCCTCCTGCCCGCCATGGAGCACTGCCTCGCGTTCATGCGCGAGCATCTCGGCGGGTCGGGCTGAGCGCCGGCCGAGCCGCGAGCCTTCCCCTTGTCCTGTAGGACCCATACGCGGCGGCGGCTCACCGCTGCCCGGGGTGGGAGGCATTCCCTTCGACCACCACGTTCCGAGTCGAGGCTTCATCCACCACGATCGCCTGGTCTCCGCCCTCGAACCGATTGCCCCGCACCACGACGTCGCGGGCGCCGTGGATGCGGACGGCGGGGGCGTGGCTCGGGGCGAGGAAGCGGTTGCGCTCGATGGTGATGTCGCGGTGGCCGGGGACGGGGAGCAGGCGCGAGCGATAGGGCGTCCTGCGGCTCGTCGGGCCGAGAACGACGGTCGCGACCGTGGCGGGGAAGCCGGCCACCACCTCCTGGCTCGGGTCCTGGTGGCAGCAGTCGCGGAAGGTGTTGTCGCGGATGGCGACGTTGCGGGCGAGGAACCCATCGCTGTCCATCAGGCCCTGGTCGCAGTTGGCCATCAGGATGGCGTGGGCGCTGATGCCCTCGAAGGTGCAGTCCTCGATGACGCCGTCGCGGCTCTGGCACAGCACGCCCCAGCGCCGCAGATTGCGGAACGTGCAGCCGCGGACGAGGAAGCCCGCGCCGACGGTGTCGTCGTTGTACCAGACGGGCGAGTCCCACTCGCTGGCCGGCTCGACGCCCGGCAGCGGCCGGTCGAGGACGAGACGGATGGGGCCTTTCCAGTGCTCGGCGTCGGGCTCCAACGTGGCCCTGGCGACCTTGGCGTCGCCCAAGATGCGGCCGCCCTTCGGGTCGAAGACGCGAAGACGGTGGCCTGCCCGCACGTGGAAGGAAGGCACGAAGCCGGTGGAGTCGGTGCGCCCCCTGACGATGAACGTGCGGGCGTCGAGCCTGCGGACGCAGTGGGCGCCCTTGGTCTTGAGGACCACGGCGTCGTCGGCGATGGCGTCGAAGGTGCAGCCCTCGATCCACGGCCCGACGCGGTGCTGGATGCAGTAGATGCCGTCGGCGCCGCCCGCGTGGCAGCGGCCCTTGGGCGGCGCCGTCGTGCAGCGGACGAAGCCGAGGCCCGAGCAGCTCAGCGCCACGTAGCTGGCCGCCGGGCACGCCACGATGCGAATGCGCTCGAACGTGCACCGCTCGGCGTAGATCGCGATGAAGGCCGCGGCGTCGTTGTGCCGGGCGAGCTGCACGTAGCGGTCGCCGGGCTCGACGCGCGCGAGCGGGAACCAGGCGGTGTCGATGCGGAACGTGCGGTCGCCGGCCCTCGCCCAGTCGCCGCAGCACACGACGCTCATCAGGCCCGCCTTGGTGCGGGTGGGGCGCTGGCCTTCCTTCACGAGAGCCCAGCGGTGGGTGGCCGTCGTGAACCAGGGCTCGTCGAGGCTCGGGAAGCCGCGGTCGAGCCGCACGGTGACCGTGTGCCCGGGCCTGTCCACCTCCTGGACGACGCCTTGGGTGAATGGGACGGGCAGGTAGTCGAGCACGAGGTTGCGGACGATGACGCGCTCGCACTGCCAGAGCCGCAGGAGGCCCTTCTGGGGGTTGCGGACGACGAGGGTCGCGCCCTGGCCGTCGAGGATGACGTCCTTGCCGTCGCGGATCTCGAGTGCCTGGCCGCCGACGCCCTTGGGGTCGAGGACGTAGCGGCCCCTGGCCAGGCTGATCCGGGCCGGGAGCTTCGAGCGGACCGCGGCGTCGACGGCGCGCTGGAGGGCCGGCAGATCGTCGGCGTCGTCGTCGGGCTTCGCCCCGAAGTCCCTGGCGCGCAGGCGGGTGGCGACGTGGAGCGCTCGGAGCGGCTCGCCGGCGGCTGGCAGCGCCAGCAGGATGGCGAGCGCGACTCGGGCGGCCTCGTGCCTCACGACGGCTTCTTCCTGGGCTTGGGCTTCGGCTTCCGTCGACCGCCGAGGTAGGGGTAGGAGTCGAAGAGGTCGCCCTTGCCGAGGATGCGCGGGTCGGCGGTGGCCTTGAGCTCGGCGGCGAGCTGGGCGGCGAGCCTCTTCCTGGCGTCGGCGTAGGCGGGGTCGTCGGCGACGTTGTGGAGCTGGCCGGGGTCCTTGCGGAGGTCGAAGAGCTCCTCGGCGGGCCGCTTGCCGCAGGCGAGGTCGAAGAGCGGCTTGACCTTGGGCTCGTCGCGGTGCTGCATCAGGAAGGTCTTGGTCGGCGAGCCGTCGATGTCGCGGAACGCGTCGGGGGTGCCGGCGGGCCAGAGGTCGGGCTTGAAGTTGCGGATGTAGAGGAACTCGTGGGTGCGGATGGCGCGGCAGGGGTAGCCCTCGGTGGTGCCCTGCTGGGCGCAGGTGTGGCGTTCCTTGCCGGTGAGGATGTGGTCGCGCTGTGGGTCCACCTGGCCGCTCTTGCCCGAGAGCAGGATGCCGAGGAAGCTGCGGGCGGTCATGGCGGGCAGCGGCTCGAGGCCTGCGGCTTCGAGGAAGGTGGGCGCGAGGTCGGCCAGGCTCACGAAGTCGTCCACGATGCGGCCGCCCTTGGCCCTCGCGCGCCACATGGCGGCGAGCGGCGCGTGGGTGCCGGTGTCGTAGAGGTTGCTCTTGCAGCGGGGGAAGGGCAGGCCGTTGTCGCCGCTCATGACGACGAGGGTGTTGTCGAGCTCGCCGCGCTGCTCGAGGAGCTCGAGCATCTCGCCCGTCTCGCGGTCGAAGCGCTGACACTCCCAGTAGTAGTCGCACAGGTCGCTGCGCACGACCGGGTCGTCGGGCAGGCAGGCGGGCAGCTTCACCCGGGTCGGGTCCATGCCGCTCTGGACGCCGGAGCGGAGCTTGTAGCCGCGATGGGGATCGAAGCTGCCGAACCAGAAGCAGAAGGGCTTGCCCTTGGGGCGCTTGGCCAGGAAGTCGGCGAGGCCCCTGTAGCGGTTGCCGGCGGGGTTGCGCGTGCGGCCGCCGGCCTTCTCGTTGCCAGGGCCCCAGCCCTTGCGGCAGAAGCCGACGTGGTAGCCCGCGGCCTCGAGCCGATCGGGGTAGACGTCGAACTTCGCGGGCAGGATCGACCAGAGGTTGCCGCCCTGCTCGAGTCGCCAGTGGTATTGCCCGGTGAGGATGGCGCCGCGGCTGGGGGT
>CBFDBL010000310.1:0-7354 GCA_965603035.1 uncultured bacterium | reverse complement strand
CGCGGGGCCCTGGATGGCCGGGGGGGCAGGGAGCTGTCCGCGTCTACGATGCCGGCAAGGAACGCTACCGGGTGCCTTGGACCCTGATGCACTGGCAAGGCCGCGCCATCGCCCCCATCGCGGTCCTGGCCGACGGCCATCTGCTCGCGCTCTACAGGGCGCCCGGCGCGCCGACGGCTCCGCCGCCGCCGGCACAGGAGAGCCCTCCCCTCGCGGGCATCATCGCGCCGCTGGGTGAATCCGCCGAGCGGTTCGACCTCCTCGCGAAGCCGACCTCGGTGATCACCAGAACGCTCGTCTCCGGCGACGGCACCGTCGTGGCGCTCACCTTCACGACGGGCTACGGCCAGACCACGGCGCGGCACCGCACCGCCCTCTTCGCAGCGGCCGACGGCTCCGAGACGGCGAGCTTCGACGATTTCCGCATCGAGGCGCTCAGCCGCGACGGCAGCCTGCTCGTCGGCCGAACGCCGACCAGCATCGGCGTCATCCGCGACCAGGCGATCATCGCCGAGCGGCCGAACAAGAGCACTCCCTACCTCAAGCTCTCGGGCAACGGCAAGTACCTCGCCTTCGGGTCGCGCGGCCCGATCGAAGTGGCGGAGGCGGAGTCCCTGACGCCCGTGTTCCAGTACGGCGTCCCGCTCGGGTACAGCATCTGGGGAGACTACGTCGCCGTCTCGTCCACAGGCCGGCTCGCCGTCGTCGAGTACCAGGAGCTTCGGAAGAGGAGGTACCGCTTCCGCCTGGCCATCCATGGGCCCGACGGCCATCTGCTCGCCGCGCGCGCCTTCGGCCCGATGGCGCAATGCCCGATCGCCGCCCCCACTTGGTCGGCCGACGGCAGCGTCCTGAACTATCTGGACAAGTCGAGGCGTCGCCTCGCCCGCCTCGTCCCCTAGCCCTACCCTACCGCGGCCTCCGGCCGCAACCAAAGAGGAAAACTCGGGCTGGGCACACTAGGAAACAAAGCCAACCCCGTTGGGTTTGTTTGTTTCTTCCACAGGGCCGCAGGAACACCCCTTGCCCACGAAGAGCAAGGCTCATTGGATCGACCGCAAAGCCGCTCGATCCCATAAGGTGTGCCCAGCCCGAGTTTTCCTCGGCCCCACATGCGCGCAAGATGCGCGCATGTTGCGCTGGGAGACTCTACTCGACCGCCAGCCGCGCCACCAGCGCCTCCTGCCCCCTTAGCGTCAGCGCGGGGCGGAAGCTGCCCTTCCACGGCGCCCACGTGCCGTCGGGGCGGAGCAGGTAGGCCTCCTGAGGGGGCTTGTCGAAGCAGGCGCGCTTCGCCAGCTTGATGCTCCGGTCGCGGCTGTCCCAGTTGATCGCCAGGAAGAGCCTCTCGCCATGGCGATTCACCGGTAAGCAGAGCTCCACGTCGTCGCCTTCAGGCACAAGCCTCGCAAGCAGCGGCCAGACGTCGGGGCGGACGAGATCCTGGACGATGGCCCTGAGCAGCGCCACGATCGCCAGGCGGTCAGTGCGCGACGGCAGGATGCGCTCCTTGCGAGTGCGCTTCTCGTTCTCGCGATTCGCGCACAGGCGCTCGAGGACTTTGGGCAGGACAAAGACGCACGTACCCTCGCCAAGCGAGACCTCCGCGCTGTCGGCACCCGCGGCTGTGGCCTCGCGGCTCCCGGCCAGCCGTTCAAGGATGGGGGGGGCGTGACGCGTCCCGTCTTCCGCAAGCGGCCCGTCGATGCCCATGATGACAACGCGTTTGCCACCGCGGGCAAGATCCTCAAGCAGCCTGGCTTTGTCCCGGCTGATGGCGAGCGGAAACGGCACCGCAATCACCTTGTGCCTGGCGAGCTCTTCCTTGCGGACGCTCTCGAGGTAGTAGAGGGTCGTGGGCACGCCGGTTCGCAGCAGGGTGTAGAGCACCTCCTTCTGCGCGATGGACGCAAAGCGCGGGTCGGTGATGCCGCGTGTATTGAAGGGCGCCTTGGCGTCCTTGGCCTGGACGTGGAGGCGCCAGGCGTCGCAGCTCGCGCGGGAGAAGAGGAGCGCGACCCCTGGCTCGGGGGTCACGCCGTCGAGCCACGGGTCGATCTTCTCGAGCAAGCCGTAGACGCCACGCACGCAGGCCCGGCTGACCTCGGGCCGGGCGGTCGTGTGGCTGATGCCCATGACGTGGCTGTGATGCCACCAGGCCAGTTCGTCGGCACCGTGCCACACGGCGCTCAGCGCGCTGCCGTAGACCTCGACGGGGTCGAGCTCGCGATGCTCCTTGCGCAGCCGCGAGGCCTCGAGCACGATGCCGCAGCGACGCTGGGGACTGGCCGCCGCCAGGTGCTCGGCCGTCTCGGTGACGTACCAGTGGGTGCTGTCGCCGAGGTCGTTGTGCAGGATGATGTAGGGATCGGTGGTCGCGTACTCGAGGCCCGCCTCGTAGCCTGCGCGGTCCCAGGCGATGCCGGGGCCGTACCAGAGGTCGGAGCAGATGGGGGTGACGCAGAGGAGGCTGTCGGTGCGGATGGCGGGGTTCGCCTGCTTGACGGCGGCGCAGGTGCGGCGGAGCCAGTCGGTGGTGCTGTCGTAGCGGAAGCGCAGCCACTCCGGGGTCGGGACCTTCGCGGGCAGCGGCTTGCCGAAGGTCTTCTGGAAGCGCGCGCGGCAGACGGGGCAGTCGCAGTAGGTGGGGAGCTTGCGGTAGAAGTCTCGCACCTTGGGGTCGGGGTGCTTTGCGTACCAGCGCTTGAGGCGGCCGTTGTTCCAGTTGTACTCGTCGGGGGTCATGGAGAGGCCGGCGAAGGGGTAGCGGGCGATCTTGGCGAGGGTCGTGGCCCAGCGGCGGCCCCAGTCGCCGTTCACGCAGTAGTACTGCGGGAAGTTGGGGTCGTCGGTGTTGCGCATGGGCAGGCCGCCGATGTGGGTCGTCAGCCAGACGCCGATGCCGCGGTCGCGGGCCTGGCGGAGGAAGCCTGCGATGTCGCTCTGCTCCGAGGGCGGCTCGTCCCAGTCCTTCAGATTGCTGCCGAGGTAGCCGTGGAGGGCGTTGCAGTGGAGGCTCGCGAGGTCGTCGAACAGCCGCTTCCTCGCCGCGAGGTCGATGCGGTTGGCTTTCTCGAAGCCTGGGCACTTCAGCAGATTCGGCCCGCCGACCTCGCCGAGCCAGAGATCGTCGAACCAGGCGGCGCCGCCGATTTCGCGGACGAAGGCGTAGAAGCGGGCGCTCCGCAGCGGCTTCGGCGGCCTGAGCACCGTCTCGGCGCGCTGCCAGCCGTGGGTGCCGGTCGCGAAGGTCGCGAGCTTCATGTGCCAGGGCGTGCCGTCGGCGAACACGAAGTCGACATAGAGCGAGTAGTGGTAGCTCGGCTCGCCCTCGACGCCCTCGCAGCGGCTCCAGCCCGCGATCTTCATGGTCTTCGGCACGGCCTGCTTCAGCTCGACCGTCTGGCCGGCGCCCTGGCCCGCCAGGCCCTTCTGGCCGACGCAGCGGATGCAGGCCCTGCCCCCGTGCGGCTCGTCCTCGACGTAGTCGAAGCCGCCGCCCCACGCCGACCACACGCCCGCCCGGACCACGGGGTTCAGGTGGGCGTAGATCCCCCGCGTCACGTGGCTCGTCGGCTGATAGCTCTCGGCGGCACTGGCCCCGGCGTCCGCCAGGGCAACGAGGACCGACGACAGCGCTGTCAGACCCCTCAGTCGCGTCATGCTCGCTCTCCTGACGGTGGCGGCTCACCTGGTGGAATCGGCCGGCGGACGGGCGGCTTCGCTGCTCGGCGTCGCATCCGCCGGCAGGTCGCCCAGGGCGAACTGAATGCCGGCGAGATAGTGGCGGAGGATCTTCGGATGCCAGAAGATGGACGGGCTGTGTCCCAGCGAGCAGTAGAACACCCGCCCCTTGCCGTAGCTGCGGACCCAACTGATGGCGAAGTCGTTGTCGGTGCGCTGGATCCCGGGCTTCTTCATGTCGGTCTTGGCGGTGTCGAGGCTCAGCAGCACGCGCAGATGGTCGCGCGAATAGGGGGCCTTGAACTGGAAGATCTCGTCGGCGATCTCGAAGCCCTTCCCGCCGAAGGCCGCGTTGAGCGGATGGCCGGGATCATCGAGCTTCACGGTCACCGTCTCGCGGTTCCACGGATGGCCAGCCAGGTAGGCCCCGAGCATCCTGCCGTACTCCGGCCACCCCAGGAAGTTGGCCGTCGCGCCGTGGATCCCGATGAGGCCCCCGCCGCCGCGGACGAACTCCACAAGGCTCTTCTTCAGCCCGCGCTCCTCGAAGAGCTTGCCCATCGTGCCGTTGAAGCACACGGTGTTGTTGAAGCACACGGCGTCGAACTGCCGCAGCTTCTCCGGGCTGAACATCGAGAGGTCGTGGCAGACGACCGTCTCGTACGCGCCGGTCTTCCGGCCCATCATCTCCAGGGCCAGGTTGGCGTAGACGATCGAGCGGTGTCCGCCGTATCCAATATTCAGGTCGAAGATCAGGAGCTTGCGCGGCCTGGCCGGCTTGGCGGCAGGCTTGGTCGGGACAGCGGCGGCTATCCTGGCCTTCTCCTCGTCGGTGATGGCCCGCGACCAGCCAGCAACCTTCCTGGCCCAGTGCGCCTCCTCCTCCGTTGCGGCGCCCGAAATGCAGGCAAGCGCCGAGAGACACCAGATGGCGAGCGGTGCGACGCGGTTCACCCTTGTTCCTCCTAGGAACTCGTTTCAGGATAGCGCGCAACCGAGACGTTGCGGGAGGGCGAAGCTCCCGCTGAGCCGCGAACGGGGCGTGGATCCCCACGGAGAGGCCCGTCCGCCGCAGGCGGACGGCGGCTCGCCAGGAGCCTCGCCCTCCCAGAAGCTGATTGCGAAACAGGCGACAAGGATCCCTCATCTCATCAGGGCTCCCAGCCCGTCGGGGCGGTCGAGGAGCACGCGCCCGTCGGCGTCGGCCAGCCGCGAGGGCAGGCCGCCGCCCGCCTTGGAGACCTCGGCCGCGTAGTGGACGTTGGCGATGCGCCAGCCGGCGACTTCCTCGCTGAGGGTCAGCTCCCCGGCACGTGCAGATGGGACGGATAGGACCGATAGGACGAATGGGACCAAGAGGAGAGAGGCAGAAGCTGTGGAGGTTCTAATCATCGATGGGTTCCGAGCGGCCACGTCTTGAGCTTGCTGAGGTCCTTCACCACTTCATCGAGCTTCCCTGGTGCAACGGTCAGCGTGTAGGAGACGGTGCGCCAGTGGGGGCCGACGTCGGTCGGCTGGCCGTCGAGCCAGGCGAGGAAGACCGTGGCGGAGCCGGGGCTGGCGTGGGGGACGAGGTTCTGGAGCGCGTCCCCGGGCGCCAGGTCGGCGATAACGGCGCTGCCGCCGGGTGTCTCGATGGCCAGACGCGGCGCGCCGAGCCGATGCCCCGCCGACTGCCACAACCGCCCCTTGGCCCCGGCGCGCGCGCCCGTGAACCCGCCGTCGGGGCTCGCGACGGCCCAGCGGCTGGCCGCGGGGAACCGCAGGGTGTGGGCGAGGAAGGCCTTCGCCTGCCTGACGGTCATGTGCGGGCGCACGGCGGCCTCGACGCGAATGGTCGGCGAGTGGTCGAACGTGTAGCGCAGGCGGTACTGCATCCTGGGGCTGAGCAGCGAGCGGCCGCCGTGGCCGGGAGGGCGGAAGAAGCTGGTGAAGCCGACGGTGAGCCGGTCGCCGTCGCGGCGCAGCTCGACGTCGGGCTCGATGTCGGTCTCGTTGTGCGCGTGGGTCTTGTGCTCGCGGCCCAGCGGGTCGCGCCAGGTGCCGTAGAGCCCGTAGTCGGTGTAGATGCGCGAGTGGTCGATGACGGGCTGGTCGCGGCCCTTGAGCGTCAGGCGGCGGATGTTGCCGCCGGCCGAGCGTGCGAGCTCGATGCAGTAGTGGTCGTTGCTCACCACGTAGTTGCCTCGGCCAGTCTGGAGTCGGGGGGCGTCCTTGGGCACCGAGACGCCCGGGGGGTGTTCACTGGGGTGGTCGCGGCCGTAGGTCATGCGGAGGGTGAGCCAGTAGGTCTGGCCCGCGCGTAGGGTCACGGGCCTGTCACCGCGCAGCCACTCGATGCGGAGGGTGAGCTGTTCGTGGTCGCCGTCGCGCTCGGCGAGGACCATGTTCTGGAGGAATTCAGGGGGCGACGCGGAGGCCGAGAGGCCGAGGTACTCGGCCGAGTCCCTGTCGTACACGAGCACCACCGGCCCCTTGCCGAGGTCGGGATGCGATGGTTGGAGCCGGGATTCCCAGAGGACGTGGGTGGTGGCGTGCCAGTAACGGCCGAGGGTGGGTGGTTCGTTGCGTCGCCGGATCACGTGATCGTCGGCGAGGGGCCCTTCGGCCGTGCGGACGGCCCAGGCGTCGGCGCGAGGGAAGCGCAGAATGGTGGTCAACGCGCCTCGCGTGCGGACCAGGTCGCGGTCGGGCATCAGGCCCACGTGGGCCTCAATGCGATTGCGCGGGTCGATGCTGTACCGCACGTCCGCGCGGAGGAACGGGTTGAGCCGCGCGGTGAACGCAGTGTCTGCCGCCCTCATGCCCGTGCTCGAGAGCGCGAGAGTCCTGATGGTTGCGCGGGAGAGCCGACAGGCCGGCTGCCCGACCCACAGCTTGCGGGGGCCTTCGACGAGATCGTAGCCGGCGACCCAACTCTCTTTCTGGTGGCCGAGGCTGAGGGCGTGGATCGCGCCCCCGCGGCGGCCGTCGGAAACGACCTCGCCGAGCAGGCTGCACAGACTCAGCAGCGTCCCTTCCTGCTCGATGGCCGAATCGCGGCGACGGCGGCGATGGGCCTTGGGATAGGGGGCCGCAGCGCGGGGCCTCGGGCGGCCTGCTTCGACGAGCAGGACGGAACAGGCCGACGGGGCCAGCTCGATGGCGCCGTCGAGGGGCACGCGGCCGAAGGCGTCGCCCGCGAGGTCGCGCAGCACGAGGCCCTCGCGGCGCGGCACGCGGAGGAGGGAGCGGATCGTCTCGCCCGAGAGGTTGATGAGGACGTAGGCCACCCGGTCGCCGAGCCTGCGGGTGATGCAGAACACCCGCGGGTCGTCCACGAGCGGCACGTAGTTGGCCTCACCGACCGTGAAGAGGTCGCTGGAGCGGCGGATGGCGTAGAGCTTGCGGAGGTAGGGGCTGTAGCCGACCTGCTGCTCGTGGTAGAGGAAGGGGGCGCCGCGCAGGAAGGCGCACAGGGCGAGGAGCGCGCGGTGTGTGCCCGGGCCATAGACCATCTCGGCGCGGGGGGTGTCGTGGTTCTCGAGGAACCAGATGTGGTTGGCGCCGCGCGGGAGGGTGAGTTGGTGGTTCTGGAGCCATCGCATCGCCCTGGGCACCCAGTCCTCGGGCGGCATCTCGCGGAGGCGCGGGAGGACGTGGAAGAACCAGGTCCAGGGGTAGGTGAACT
>CBFDBL010000309.1:0-7355 GCA_965603035.1 uncultured bacterium | reverse complement strand
CGAGAGCTACCTGCTCGACCCCTCCGCCCGCCAGCACGGGCTCGACCTGCTGGCGATGAAGCACCTGGGCATCAGGATGACGCCCATCGCCGACCTCATCGGCAAGGGCAAGAGCCAGATCACCATGGCCGAGGTGCCGGTGGAGCAGGCGAGCGCGTACGCCTGCGAGGACGCCGACATGACGCTGCGCCTCCACCACCTGTTCGTGCCGCAGCTCGCCGAGCACGGCCTCGACGCGCTCTACGGCCAAGTCGAGGTCCCGCTCATCCCCGTCCTGGCGCGGATGGAGCGCCGCGGGGTGCGGGTGGACCTCGAGCTGCTCGCGCGGCTCTCCGAGGAGTTCGCGGGGCACATCGACGCGCTGAGCGGCGAGATCTACGAGCTGGCGGGCGAGGAGTTCAACATCAACTCGACCCAGCAGCTCGGCGCCCTCCTGTTCGAGAAGCTCGAGATCCACAAGGCCAAACGCCTGCGCGTGCGCCGGACCAAGACCGGCTACGCCACCAGCGTCGCCGCGCTCGAGCCCTACGCCGACGTGCCCATCGTCCAGAAGGTGCTCGAGTACCGCACCCTCACCAAGCTCAAGGGCACCTACATCGACGCCTTCCCGGCCCTGGTGCATCCCGACACGGGCAAGATCCACACCTCGTTCAACCAGACCATCACCGCCACCGGCCGCCTGTCATCGAGCGAGCCGAACCTCCAGAACATCCCGATCCGCACCGAGCTGGGCCGCCGCATCCGCGAGGCCTTCGTCCCCACCACGCCCGAGCGCCGCCTCCTCGCCGCCGACTACTCCCAGATCGAGCTCCGCATCCTCGCACACCTCAGCGCCGACCCCAACCTCATCGGCGCCTTCCGACGCGGCGAGGACATTCACCGGCGCACCGCCAGCGAGATCTTCGACGTCCCCATCGACCGCGTCTCGCCCGACATGCGCTCGCGCGCCAAGGCCATCAACTTCGGCATCGTCTACGGCATGGGCCCCCAGCGCCTCGCCCGCGGCACGGGCATCACCATGGACGAGGCGCGCGGCTTCATCGACCGCTACTTCGAGCGCTACCCGCGGATCAAGGAGTTCATCGACGCGACCGTCGCCGCCGCCGAGCGCGACGGCTACGTCACCACCCTGCTCGACCGGCGCCGCTACATCCCCGAGATCTACAGCCAGCAGCCGCAGCACCGCGCCGCCGCCGAGCGCGTCGCCGTCAACACCCCCATCCAGGGCACGGCCGCCGACCTGATCAAGGTCGCCATGGTCGCCCTCGACCGCAGGCTCGCCGAGGCATTCCCCGACGCATGGATGATCCTCCAGGTCCACGACGAGCTCGTCTTCGACGTGCCCCACGGCCAGGTCGACGCCGTGAGCGAGCTGGTCCGAGAGCAGATGGAGGGCGCCATCGAGCTCGACGTGCCCCTGAAGGTCGACATCGCAGCGGCGGCGAACTGGGCGAAGGCCTGAGGCGGAACGCCTCGGCGGCGAGCGGCCAGGCACGGCGCGCCGCGTCGCTACTTCAGCAGCACGCTCGCAACGGGGTCGGGCTTGAGGGTGAGCGTCAGCTCGCCGTCGGCCTGCTCGAGGGGGACCGCCGCCCCGGAGCCGACGACGGTGGCGGCCTTGGGGCTGCCGAGGCGCGCGCGGTCGAGGGTGATGGCGACGTCGGCCGGCTTGGCGTTGGCGCGGCGGTCGATGGCGTGGACGACGTGGCCGCCGGCGACGCGGTTGAGGACGACGCGGTAGCGTGCGGGGTCGCTGCACCGCAGGGAGGGCTTCGCGCCGAGCAGGGCGGCGAGGCCGCTCCAGAAGCGCGGCTCGGGGCCGACGGCGGTGCCGCTGGCCGTGACGAGCCAGGCCGTGCCCTTGCCCGCCTGGTGGCGCAGGAGCGCCGCGGGGCTCCCGCGCGAGTCGAGCGCGGCGAGCACCTCGGCACCGCGCTCGCGGACCCGCACGGCCTCGGGCGCGACGGTGACGCCCGCGAGCGCCTGCTTCACGGCGTCGGCCTTGGCGAGGACGGCGATGCGCATCTGTTGCTCGGTCGCGAGGTTGCGGCCGGCGGCGTCGAAGATGCGCACGGCCTCGACGTCGGCGATGATGCGGTTCTTCCCACCGACCAGCTCCCTGGTGATGTGGAAGCGCACCTTGGCCGTCTCGACGGGCGCGTCGAGGGTCACCGAGATCGTGCTGGCCTTTGCGCCGCGCACCGACCCGACGGCCTGCCACGCCTTGCCCTTGGGCACCTGCACGTCGAGGTCGGCGACCATGTAGCCGCCCGCCCGGCTGACCAGCTCGACCTTCGCCACGACGGCCTCGGCGGGGAAGTTGACCTGCACCCAGTGCGGCATAGGCGTCTCGGCGGAGGCCCAGAAGGTGCTCTTGCCGTCGAGCACAAGGTGGGCCGGGAACTGCTTGCCGCCCCAGGTGGAGTCGGCCTCGGCGGTGACCTTCCAGGCGGCGGCCTCGAGGCTCGCGTCGTCGCGGTAGCGGACGCCGAGGGTGTCGGCGAGGGCGTAGTTGCGCCGCCGCCGTCCCCTCTCGTCGAGCATCGAGCCGTGGCCGAAGACCACGAGCTTGCCGCCCGCGTCCACGTACTTCGCGATCTGCTCGGCGTGCGCGTCGTCGAGCACGGCCGCGTCGGGCACCACGACCGCGCGGCAGGCGGCCAGCGACGCCGGCCAGTTGGCCGACGTCAGGAGCTGTGCGAGCAGGCCCGCGCGCCCGAGCCCGACGCTGATCGCGGCCGCTTCGCCCACGGCATTGGGCGGAAGCCCCGCGCCCTCGGCGGCTGGCGTGCCGAGCACGACCGCCACGTCGGCCACGGGCTCGGCGCCCGCCAGCACCGGCTGCGCCTTGCGGAACCAGGCGCCCGCGGCCTGCGCGGCCTTCAGGTCGTCGCCGAACGTGCCGGCGTGGCCTGGGGTGAGGGCGAGATAGACGCTGGCGCCCTGGCAGGCGGCGACCGCCACGTCGGCCACGGCCTGCCGCGGCGTCTTGGCCGCGGGCGGGGCCGCGTCGTCGTTGGGGGTGAACCACGTCTTGCAGAGCAGGATGCCGATCTCGACGGGCTTCGGCGAGAGCGAGGCCAGGCGCGCGAGCCCGTCGATGCGGTCGAACTGGTGGCCCTCGGCACTGCCGTAGTCGAGCCGCGCGCCGACCTGCGCCGCCCAGTGCCCGCCGCCGACGAGCCGCAGCGCCGACCCGTTGGCCGTGACGACGCAGCCCGGCTGCCGCGCCCTGGCGACGGCCCGCACGTCGTCGAGGAAGCCTGCGAGGGTCGCGGCCTCGAAGCGCTGGAGCTGCTCGGGCGTCGCGCGGCTCAGCCGCTTGCCGACGACCTTCTCGAAGGCCTGCGCCACGCAGTCGTTGCGGGCGGCGAGCGGCTGGCGGAAGATGTCGAGCCACAGGCCGTCGATGCGGCCGTAGCCGGTGAGCAGCTCGCGCACCTGGCCGACCATGGCCTGGCGGAACGGCGAGTGGAGCGACTGGGCCTCGAAGGGCCACCGCTCCGACATCAGGATGAACCACTTCCGCTCGTTCCGCGCCGCCCACTGGCGGAACTCGGGGTTCCCGTCGATATGGGGGTTGGTGTAGAGGATGAGCCGCAGGCCGCCCTTCTGGCAGGCGGCGGCGACCTCCTTGACGAAGTCGCGGCGGGTCTTGTAGGCCGTCGTCTTCGTGTCGTGGAACACGAGGCCGTCGTGCCACTTGTCGTAGAAGATGAGATAGCTGGCGCCCGCGGCCTTGAAGTCGGCGACCCACCGCTCGGCGTCGAGCCGGCTGCCGAGGTTGCGACGCCACACGAGCTGGGTGAGCGGCCCCTGCGGATCCTTGAGGAAGCCGGTCATGATGCCGAGCGACGGCGCCTGATACCACGTCGCCTCCCCCGCCGCTGCCGACAGGGCCACCAGCGCGATCGCCACAACGGCCGCGAGACACCTCATCCGCATCGCTCGTCCCCTTCATCGGGCATCGTGGGTGTTCGACGACGACGGATATACCATCGGCCCGCAGGGCGCGTCAAGCGGGAAGGCGCGCGCGTTTGCGTCCCAGGCCGCTTCGTGGCATGATCCTGTCTTCCCGTGACCGCTGACTTGGAGGCCCTGCGATGACTGGTGCGGATCTGCTTGCCCTCACTCTTCAGCAGCGCAACGTAGAGTTCGTGGCGACTCTGTGCGGGAACGGGCTGAACCCGCTCTACCTGGCGTGCCAGGACGCTGGGATCCGGCTGATCGACACGCGTAACGAGCAGGCGGCGGCGTACATGGCCGACGCGTACGCGCGGCTGACGCGTCGGGTGGGCGTGTGCGCCGTGAGCAGCGGCGTGGCGGTCGTCAACGCGCTCACGGGCATCACGAACGCCTGGTTCGACGGCTCGCCGGTGCTCCTGCTCACGACGGAGAGCCCGTCGGGTCAGGACCACATGGGCAAGTTCCAGGAGCTCGACCACGTGGCGCTGACGACGCCGGTGACGAAGTACGCTCGGCGCGTGCTCGACCCGGCGAAGATCGTCTTCTACGTGCGCGAGGCGCTCGCCCAGGCCACCAGCGGCCGGCCAGGCCCCGTGCACCTGAGCATCCCGGTGGACGTGCTGGCCGCCGACGTGCCCGAGGGCGCGGACCTCCGCGTGGCCCCCGGCCCTGGCGAGGTGCGCCAGGACGCGTCGGCCGACCCCGACCTGGTGGCCGAGGCGGCGCGGCTGATCGCCGAGGCCGAGCGGCCTGTGCTCATCGCGGGGACGGGCTGCTTCTACGCCGAGGCGCACGACGAGCTCGCGCGGTTCGCGAGTGCCGCGGCGGTGCCGGTGCTGGTGCCGATCTGGGATCGCGGGGTGGTGCAGCGGCCGGCGGAGTGGTTCATGGGGGTGGTGGGCGCGGCGAGCGGCTCGCCCGGGATCCTGCCCGACGCCGACCTGGTGCTGCTTGTGGGCGCGCGCACCGACTACCGCGTGGGCTACTGCCTGCCGCCCGCGGTCAGCAGCGAGGCGACGATCGTCCGCATCGACATCGACCCCACCGAGCTGCGAAGCGGCATCGAGCCCAACCTGAAGCTGCTCGGCGACCCGTGCACCGTGCTCGGCCAGCTCGCCGCCGAGACCGAGCGCATCGCGGCCGAGCCCCACACCGAGTGGCTCGCCGAGGCGCGCCGGCGACGCGACGCGTTCCTCAAGCCCTGGGTCGCCGACCCCGCGCCCAAGACGCCGCCGCTCACGGGCCGCCACGTCGTGGACGCGCTCCGCCGCTACCTCGACGACGAGACGGTGCTGCTCGTGGACGGCGGGAACATCGGCCAGTGGGCGCACGTGGCGCTCTGCGACCACTACCCGGCCCACTGGATCACCTGTGGTGCCAGCGCCGTGGTGGGGTGGGGGGTGGCCGGCGGGATCGCCGCGCGCCTCGCCTACCCCGACCGCCCTGTGCTGCTGCTCAGCGGCGACGGGTCGATCGGGTTCGCGCTCGGCGAGATCGAGACGTCGGTCAAGCACGGCGCGCCGTTCGTCGTCGTCGTGGCCGACGACCAGGCCTGGGGCATCGTGGTGAGCGGCCAGCAAGCGGCCCACGGCCCCGACGGGGTGCTGGCCAGCCGCACGACCGACGTGCGCTACGCCCAGATCGCCGACGCCTGCGGCGCCATCGGGGTGAGGGCCGACGACCCGCTGCGGCTCGGCGCCGCCCTCAAGCAGGCCTTCGCCGCGGACCGCACCACCCTCATCCACGTGCCCATCGCACTCGGCGGTCCCGCCGACGAGTAGCGCAGGCCGGGCTCGGGCCTCACCGGCTCAGGGAGCGGCACCGTGGATGGCGGTGTCGGCTCCAGCAGAGACGGCGGCGCGCTGTCGTGCGCCACGGCAGCGAAGCCCACCATCAGGATGACGGCCACCAGGACAACGACGAACGCGACGGCGTAGAGCGCGAGGTTCACGTAGCCGAGGATCATCCCCGCCAGGGCCAGCTCCTGCCCCTTCAGCGTCGGGTCCCTGCGACATTCACGCCGCGCCAGGTGCCCGCAGACCACGCCCGGGATCGACGCGAAGGGCCCCATCATCACGACGGCGAGACCCGACAGGACGATCGAGGCGATCGCCATCCCCGACGTGCGCTGAGCCACTGGCGGTGGAGCCGCTGCCATCACTGCCCTCCTTGCATCCGCGTCAGGCATTCCCGAGCACGGCCACCAGGATCATCACGACGAGGCCGAGCATCGACATGACGCCGATCCCGAGGCTGATGTAGCCGAGGATCAGCCCCGCCAGCGCGAAGCCCGAGCCGCCCAGCAGCGGGTCCCGCTCGCACTCGCGCCGGCCCAGATGGCCGCAGACGACCGCCGGAATGGCGGGGAAGATGGCCAGGAACCCGCTGCAAATCGCGAGCACCGCCGCGACGCAGGCCAGGGTGAGCGCCGCGACCGCCAGGCCGGAGGTCCGGGCCACCGGCTGCGGCGGCGAATCGGGTTGCTGCGGCTCTGCCATCAGGGCTCGCCCTCGGCGGTTCCAGGTTCCGGGTTACAGGTTCCGGGTGCCGGGTTACAGGGTACGGGGGCCGGGTGCCGCGCCTCGGCCGTCCGCTCCGGAACCTGGAACCCGGAACCTGAAACCCGCGCCCGCTCGGCTGCCGCTAGCCCTGCCCGACGTTCTCCATCACCGTCACGAGCGGCAGGAACAGGGCGATGACGGTCCACACCAGGCCGCCGCCGCCCACGACGATGGTCGCCACGAGGAACCACAGCATGCTCAGCGGCCACGTCGCCCGGCGCCGCGCCAGCAGCCAGAAGACCAGCGCGTCCACCACCAGCACCGCCAGCGCGCCCGGCGCCAGCAGGTACCAGTAGTTCCTGAAGCAGTCCGTCACCACGATGAGCAGCATCGTCGCCGGGGGCAGCTCGACCCGCATGTCGGCGAACATCTCCTTGAAGCGCGGCACCATGTAGGCCGCCAGGAGCCCGAAGCCGACGAGGATGACCCCGTGGAGCGCGACGGTGACAGCCGTGCCGACGGTCGCGACGGTCGACAGGCTAATGGACGGGCGAGGACGCTGCGGCCATGCCATCGGTGTCTCTCCCTCACACGACAGAGGAATCGGCGCCTCGGCCCCGTGGCTACGGCGCGGCCGCGCTCGCGAGGGCCACGGCGTCCACGGCAGTGCGGCCGAAGCCGTCGCACCCCGTGCGCTCGGCCACGAAGTCGCTCGCCGCGGCCCCGCCGATCACCACCGTCACCTGCTCGCGCAGGCCCGCCGCCGCCAGCGCCTCGACCGTGCTCGCCACCCACTTGCAGCACGTCGTGAGGAACACGCTCATCCCCAGGACCAACGCGCCCCGCTCGCGCACCGCCTCGACGAACTGGCCGGGCGAGACGTTCACC
>CBFDBL010000308.1:0-7399 GCA_965603035.1 uncultured bacterium | reverse complement strand
GGAGCGGCGGCGCTCTTCGTCCCCACGCGGAGCGTAGGGACGAGCGCGAGCGCGAGCGAGGCCCTCCCCGCGTCGTGCCGCGGAGCGGCGGGGCTCTTCGTCCCCACGCGGAGCGTAGGGACGAGCAAGAGCAAGGCCTCCGGGTCGGGGGCTACCTATACTGTTTAGCGCTAAACAGTTTAGCAGCCGGCCCGCCACCCGCAGGCTCGGCGCTTGCGGCTCTTGCGCTGATTCACCCATTCATGCACGCATCCAACCATCCACGCTGACACGGGTGCAGAGCATGGCCCGACGCCAGAGGCAGGCCACATCACGAATGCCTCCCGGCGCGCGCCGGTTGACAGCGCGGCGCGCGAGCGGCTATCATCGCGGTATGTCGCGCTGGATGCTGGTGCTGGCTCTCGCCGTTGCAGCCGCGCGGGCGGCCGGGCCGCTGCGCGCCGCTGACCCTGCCTGCCTGACGCCCGCCGATCGCCAGGCGATGCTGGCGGTGGTCCGCCGCGCCGCGGGCGGGGAGGCGCTCGGCTTCGATCCCGATACGATGCCCGCGAAGCTCCTGCTCAGCACGAACGAGGCGGTCATCGTGTCGGCTCACCGAGCCGGGCAGGCCCCGCTGGTCGCCGCGGTGGGGGCAGGCGATCTGTTCGGCCAGCTCTGCGACGCGGCGGCGAGACTCCGCGAGACGAAGCGGCTGGGCGAGCTGGGCAGCCTGCGCTTCAAGATCGACGTGGTGCTGCGTCGGCAGGCCGCAGGGCCGGACCCCGCGCTGGGACTCGGCCGTCCGCCGGTGCTCGGCATCGAGGGGCTGCACCTGCGGCTGCCCGGCGACGACCTGTGGCTGCCGGCGAGCGAGGCCCTGCGGCTCGGCCTGCGCGACGGCGAGGCGTTCGTCTGGCACGCGCTGAAGCGGGCGGGGGGGACGCTCGAGGGGGCCGCGCCCGAGCGGTTCACGGCCGGGAGCTTCATCGAGCGTGGGCCGGGCGGCGCCGGGGCGCCGGTGGATCTCTACCGGGGGATGCCGCTGGTGGCGCGGGTGAGCCGGCGGGGGCTGCTGGCGGCGGTCGGGGCGGGGGGCGAGTGGCTGCTGCGGTTCCAGCGGCCTGACGGGAGCTTCCACTACAGGTACCACGCGGCGACGGACGGCGTGGTGGGGAAGGGGTACAACGCGGTGCGTCACGCTGGGGCTGCGTGGGGCCTGGTGTTGGCGGGCCGGGCGACGGGGGAGCGCCGCTTCCTCGACGGTGCGCGCCGGGCGCTCGACTGGGTGGTGGGGCATGCGCGCTCGCGCGGCGAGATGGCGTGGGTGGAGCACGGCGGGCGCCGCCGCCTGGGCGCTGCGGCGCTGGCGGTGGTTGGCCTGCTCGACTACCGCGCGGCGGCGGGGACGGAGGCGCTGGACGGGCACGTGCGTCGTCTGGGCCGTTTCCTGCTCTTCATGCAGCGCGACGACGGCTTCTTCGACATCGAGTACGAGGCGGGCAAGCACCGCGGGGTGTGGCCGGAGGGGAGCCTCGGGCTCTACGCTCCTGGCGAGGCGATGCTGGCGCTGACGCGTCTGGCGCGGGAGTGGCCCGAGGGCCCGTGGCGGTCGGCGGCGGTGCGTGCCGCGGACTTCGCGGTGCGCGGGCGGGATGGCTGGTACGCCGGGCGCGGCCTCGAGGCGGTGGTGCCGGACGCGTGGACGATGATGGCGCTCGACGAGCTGCATGCCCAGGGCGCGGCTCGGCGGCCCCACGTGGACTACTGCTTCCTGCTCGCGCGGCTGGCGCTCGACGAGCAGGTGGCCGCCGGCGCGAGCCACTGGGTGGACCACGTGGGCGCGCCGCGCTCGACGGGTGCGCCGCCGTCGGTCGGGCCGGCTGCGTGCCGCTGCGAGGGCCTGCTCGCCGCCTGGCGCCTCGGCCGCAGGATGGGCGTCGCCACGGACCCCTATCGCGAGGCGGTGGTCCTGTCGGTGCGCTTCCAGCTCCGCCACCAGTTCGACGGGGTGAACAGCTATCTGTTGCCGAACCCGGCGCGTGCCCGCGGCGGCTTCTATGCGAGCTATGCGGACCCGACGGTGCGCATCGACTCCGTGCAGCACGCGATCGCGGCGCTGGCCGGCGCGGCGGCGCTGCTCGAGGCGGACGAGGAGCGATAGACTCTATCGACGAGGGGTGTCGGAGGCGGCGCATGGGCGGGCCCGACTCACGCCTGAAGGCGTGGACTCCCAACGCGCGCGAGGCGGTTCGGAGTCTCGCCCTTCAGGGCGAAGCCCGGCTCGCGTCCGCTGGCGGGTCGCACGCCCAAACGAGTTTGGGCGTGGCACCCACGGAGGGCGGCGGGCGCTCGGAGCTCGGCCGATCCGCTATGCAGGGGGGGCGGTAGCCGGCGATGCGGTTGTTCGAGATCTACTACTTCGTGAAGTACCTGCCGCTGCGGCTGTGGAAGTGCCGCGCGCCGATGGAGCGGAAGGGGTTCGTGGGGGTGCAGATCGACGGGCTGGCGCACGACGATCTGGTCTACGCGCTCGAGCACGGCTACGCGCCGCGGCTCGCGCGGTCGCTGCGGGACCGGCGGTTCCGCCTGGCGCCCTATCCCGCGGGGCTGCCGAGTGCGACGTCGTATGCCCAGATGGGCATCTTCTACGGGGAGAACGACAACGTGCCCGCCTTCCGCTGGTACGAGCGGCGGGACCGGCGGGTGGTGAACTGCAACCGCCCGCACAGCGTGGAGTATCTCCGGACGTCGGTGGGCGACCGCCCGGGCATCCTGCGGGGCGGGTCGAGCTATGCGAACCTGATCGACGGCGACGCCGAGCGGTCGGTGCTGACGGCGAACTCGTCGCAGCCGCGGTCGTTCTTCGAGGAGCTGGGTGGCGTGCGTTTCCTGCTGCTCATGCTCCTCCATCCCGTGCGCCTGCTGATGACGCTGCTGGCGTCGGTCGTCGAGATCCTGCTCGAGCTCCACGATCGCTACGTGTCCCGGCGGGTGGAGCGGCACCCTGCGACGGAGGGCTGGTTTCCCGTGGTGCGGGCCTTGGGCAACGTGGTGCTGCGCGAGCTCCAGACCATCGCGGTGATGGCCGACATCTACGCGGGGGTGCCGTACATCTTCACCACGTATCTGAGCTACGACGAGCTGGCGCACCACTACGGGCCGCGGGCGCGGCCAGCGCTCAAGAACCTGAGCTACATCCTGGGCCGGGTCCACGAGATCGAGAAGATGGTCCGCCGCCTGCCCGGCCGCCACTACGACCTGGTCATCCTCAGCGACCACGGGCAGACGGCCGGCAGGTCCTTCCTCGCGGACTACGGCGCCACTCTCGGCCAGGTGCTCCACCGGCACTTCGAGAGCCGGGTGCACAGCGAGGGCGGCGAGCGGATGCCCACGTCGGCGAAGGTCCGCGACCTGTATGCGCTGCACATGGAGCGCCGGGCCGGGCAGCGGGGCCTGGTGGTGCGGCGGCTGCTGCGGTGGGTGGCGCGGCTGCTGCGGGCGGCGACCAGCGTGGAGACCTACCTGCCCGAGAAGTACTTCGTGGACGCCGAGAACGACGTGGTCGTGACCTACTCGGGGACGCTGGCGCTGGTGTACTTCTCGCAGTTCGACGAGCGGCTCGACGACGCGGCGGTGCTGCGCGAGTTCCCCGACGTGCTGGAGTTCCTGGTCGGGCATAGTGGAGTGGGGCTGGTGGTGACTCAGGCGGCGGGCGGGGGCGTGGTGCTGCGCTCGGACCGCGGGGTGGCGCGCCTTGCGGGCGGGGAGTTGACGGTCGTGGCGGGCGAGGACCCGCTGGCGCCCTACGAGGCGGGGGCCATCGCGCGGCGGGCGCTCGAGCGGATGGGCAGGTGGGCGAACACGGGCGACCTGATCCTGTTCGGGCGGTACGCGGACGGGGAGATCGTGTGCTTCGACGACCAGGTGTCGAGCCACGGCTGCCTGGGCGGGGCACAGTTCTGGCCGTTTCTCCTGCTGCCCAACGATCCGCGCTTCGAGGGCCTGGCGGTCACCGACCCGCGCGACCTCTACTACCTGGTCTTCGAGCCCTACCACCGAGGGGAGAGGCAGGACGTGACGCGTGATGCGTGATGCGTGACCCGCGGCGCCGAACCGAGGGCGCCCGCCCCTCGCGGCTCCTCACTTGACACTCGACCCTTGACCCTCTCGGCGCTCCTAGAGCGGCGAGCAGTCCTCGACGCGGACGGAGCATGCCTCGGGGACGTAGTCGAGGTGGTGGGGGTCGATGACGTAGCGGGCGCGGGGGCCGTCGCGGAGGATGGCGCGGAGTGCCTCGATGCAGTAGTCGACCTCGTCGAGTGTGTTGTAGAGGGCGAAGCTGATGCGGACCATGCCAGGGACGGTGGCGTGGTCGCCGGCGTTGAGTCGCTCGACGATGGCGCGCATCTGGTCGTCGGAGATGCCGAGCAGGTCGCGGACGTAGGGCTGTGCGCAGAAGCATCCGTTGCGGACGCCGATGCCCCATTCGTGGCCGAGGATGGCGGCGAGCTGCGCGTGGCTGAAGCGGTCGGCGTTGAGGGTGATGACGCCGAGGCGGTCCTCGTGCATCTCGGGGTCGGTCGAGCCGTAGAGGGTGATGCCGTCGATGGTGACGAGCTGCTCGAGGGCCCTGCGGGTCAGGGACCGCTCGTGCTCGGCCACGGCGTCCATGCCGAT
Organism: uncultured bacterium; assembly: GCA_965603035.1. Classification (GTDB taxonomy): domain Bacteria; phylum Planctomycetota; class PUPC01; order DSUN01; family DSUN01; genus CAZDNN01. The sequence goes on along the minus strand of CBFDBL010000308.1, from coordinate 2,743 downwards.
GGAGTCGAGGACCTTCATGACGCAGCCGAGGGCGAGGCAGCCGAGGACGTTGGGGGTGCCGGCCTCCTCGCGCTCGGGCATGGGCGCCCAGAGGATGTCGTCCATGGTGACGGCGTTGACGGTGCCGCCGCCCCAGTGGTCGGGGGCGGCGTCCTCGAAGGCGGCCTTGGGCCCGACGAGCACGCCGGCGCCGAAGGGGGCGTACATCTTGTGTGCGGACAGGCAGATGAAGTCGATGCGCTCGGGGTCGTCGGGCGCGCCCATCTTGAAGGGGCGGTGGGGGATGAGCTGGGTGGTGTCGCAGGCCATGAGCGCGCCGACCTCGTGGGCCCTGCGCGCGATGTGCCGGATGGGCGGCATGACGCCCGTGACGTTCGACCCGCCGGTGACGGTGACGAGGCTCAGGCGGCCGGCGTGCTTGCGGATCTTGGCCTCGAGGTCGGCCAGGTCGAGGTGCCCGTCGGGCGTGGTGCCCACCCAATCGACCCCGCAGCCGACCTTGCGCCAGGGCAGCATGTTCGAGTGGTGCTCCATGGTGGTCGAGAGCACCACGTGGTCCTTGCACTGTCCCATGTTCATGGCCAGCTTGTTGAGCGCGTGGGTGGCGTTCTGTGTGAAGATGAGGGTGTGGTGGTCGAGGTCGGCGCCGAGGGAGCTGGCGACGACCTCGCGGCAGCGCTCGTAGACGTGGGTGCTGAGCTGCGACTTGAAGCCGCTGCCCCTGTGCACGCTGGCGTACCACTCGAAGAAGCGCTGCGAGCCGTCGAGCACGGGCTGGAGCGGCGGGGTGGTGGCCGCGTTGTCGAAGTTGATGTACGGCACGCGTCGGCCGTCGAAGAGCGGCACGCGGCGGCTCACGCCCACGACGTGGTCGCGGACGTTGTCGATGGTGATGCCTGCGGCGAGGTCGCAGCAGGCCTGGCACAGGTCAACGGCGTCGTCGGGCTGCGACACGGAGGGAGGGCTCCTTACCCGGCCGTGGGTAACGGGAGAGAAGGCTGGCTGAGGGACGAATGGAGGAACGGATGGGCGAGTGGGGAATCCCCCTGGCGGGGCCTGCACCCCCTCACCCGGTCCTCGAGCCCTCCGGGCCGCCTCAGTCCTGGAGGCCGCTGCCCTCGCAGACGGCTTCCTGGGGCTCGGTGCTTCTCTTGTTGTACTTCTCGGCGATCTTGCGCTGGATCTCGGTCTTGTAGAGCGAGAAGGCGCAGACGGGGATGGTGCGCACCTCGCCCGTGTCGGGGTCCTCGAACACGAAGCCCGCCGTGCAGTTGAGCAGCCGCGCGCCGTCGATCGAGTGGTACTCCTCGAAGGGCAGGACGATCATGCGCAGCGCGTCGTGCACCTGGGTGTGGCGGCGGAACACGTCCTTGGCCTTCCGCCCGACGGCGAGGCCGCCGAGGATGCGGAGCACGGCGAGCACGCGGCTGCCGCGGAGCACGTGCCGCCAGTGCACGGCGCGCCGCAGCAGGCCGCCGAAGGCCCAGGCGATCGCGAGGCGCCCGCGCCAGCGGCCGAGCCACGTCGCGCGGTCCAGACGCTCGAGCCTCGGGCCGATGCGCTCGGCGATGCCGACCGCCTCCTCGGCCACGTCGTAGGCCGAGCGCCGCATGTAGTGGCTCAGCGCGTGGTACCGCTCGCCGTCGCTGAACAGCAGCGTCAGCGACTCGCAGTTCGGGTGCACGCCGCCGAAGGTGAGCCGAGCGTCGCCAAAGAAGGGCAGGACGTGGCGGAACTGGTGCGCGAGGCCCGCGGGCAGGAACTCGACCGTCTCGTCGGGGAAGGCGTCTCTGACGATCTGCTCGACGTCCTCGGTCGTCGTCGCGATGTCGGTCTCAAACTCGCCTTCCTCCCACGTCTCGGTCAGCGGGATGAGGTGCATGGCGTCGAAGGCGTGGCGGCGCTCGTGGACGAAGTCGATGAGCTCGCGGATCTTGTGGTCGTTGATCTTGCGGGCCACGCAGACCATGACGGTGTGCTTGCGGGTGGAGAGTCGCGCGAGGTTCTCGAGGGCCTGCTGCTTCTTCTCGCCGGCCCAGGCGTTCTTGCGGAGCCGCTCGTAGATCTCGGGGCCGAGGCCGTCGCAGCCGAGCAGCACGGGCACCTTGGCGTCGCAGATGCGCTGGCAGTAGTCGGGGTCGGCCAGCTTGATGCCGTTGGTCACGACGCGGACGCGCAGGCCGTAGTGGCGGCACAGGTCGATGATCTCGAAGAGGTCCTTGCGGACCGTCGGCTCGCCGCCGAAGAGCTGGATCGTCGGCTTGGGCTCCATCGCGGCGCACGCGGCGAGCACCCTGTCGAAGTAGTCGAGCGGGGGGTTGAACACGAAGCCCATGGCCGGGGTGTTGTTGATGCAGATCGGGCAGTTCATGTTGCAGCGGTTGGTGACGTCGAGGAAGAGCATGCGATGGGCGTGGTGGTGGCCGCAGGTCGGGCAGTCGATCTTGCAGGTGAACGACTCGTCGGGCTGGTAGTGCCAGACGTCGCGCTTGCGCTGCCAGGTCGCCGCGTCGGTGCTCACCAGCGACTCGGTCGTCCCGCACTCCGGGCAGCCCTTGACGATGTAGACCATGCCGTCGCGGATGACGAACCGGGCGGGAACCCGCCCGCGGCAGGTCTCGCAGACGCCGTAAACGACGGGAGCCATCAAGCCACCTCCGAGCGTCGAGCCGCGGGGAACTTCACTGTGCGGCCTTCCGGGCGGCCTGAGGCGTCGTGCAGACGATCAGTTTGAGGTTGCCCA
>CBFDBL010000307.1:0-7400 GCA_965603035.1 uncultured bacterium | reverse complement strand
ACTCGAGCGCCGCCCACGGGTCCTTCGCGTCCACCGTGTCGGGCGAGCCGGCCAGGCAGAGGCGCTCGCCCGTCAACACCATCGCCCGGGCGCGGACGGGGATACGCACCGTCCACTTGTCGGCAGGGCGGGCTCCCTTGCCGCGCCGCTTGCCCACGCCGGGCTTCGCGCCGCCCACCGCGCAGGCGAAGAGCTGGTAGCCGCCCTTGCCCGCGGTGAAGATGTCGTGCGGATACGACTTGCTGACGAACTTGCGGTAGGCCCTGACGCCGTAGACCTCCTTGCCGTCGAAGACGAGCATCTGCGCGGGCGTGGCCCCGTAGCGCCAGAAGGTGCTGTTGAACCACGTCCCGTCGAGCAGGCCGCCGTCGTTGGCAAGCAGGTAGTTGCCGCCCCTTGCCATCTCGTGCCGGCTGACGTCGTCGGGCGAGAGCCTCATCGAGCGCATGTAGAGGCCGCGGCCATCGCTCACGAGGATGTCCGGCAGCACGGCGCCGCTGAGCTCGCCCTTGGGCTTCACATCCGCCTCGAGCCGCGCCTGCTGAAGCGGCCTGCCGGTGCGCGCATCGAGCGCGTAGACGGTGAGGCCGGAATCGAGATGCATGGACCGGCCCGCCACGCAGTAGGCCTTCCCGCCCAGGACCAGGACGCTGCCGTGGACGGGCCAGGGCGACTCCAGGCTGCCGAAGGCCATGAGACGGGCCTTGCGCGGCGCCGCCTGGAAGCGCCAGGCCAACTGCCCGTCGTCCGCCGCCAGCGCGTAGACGCTGCCCCCCCGCGAGCCGAAGAGGACCCGCCCCTCGTGCCAGGTCGGCGGCGTATCCACCGGCCCGTCGGCGGTGAACTGCCATCGCACCTCGCCCGTCTGCGCGTCCAGCGCCCAGACCTGATGGGAGTCCTGCGAAGCCAGGAACACCCTGCCGCCGGCGACGACCGGGGCGGTCGGGCGGCCGCCGACCGCGCGTCGCCAGCGCACGGACAGCTCGGCGGGGATCTCGGTGGACGCGCAGTTGCTCCGTCGGTTGTCGTGCTTGTAGACCGGCCAGTCCTCGCCGCCCGCGGCCGGCCCGCCGGCTGCCGCGCGAGCCAGGGCGGGGCCTGCGGTCAGGCGCCTGGCCGCGGCGGCCGGTGTTTGCGGGGGGGCGCCGGAGGCGAGGGCGATGAAGCCGTTGAGCTTGACGTTGTGGTGGCAGCCGCAACTGTGGGGCGGCAGGTAGATGAGGCCGTTGGCGGGCAGGATCCCGTACCGGCACGCTCCCCTCACCCAGTGGTGGATGTCGATCTCGCCGGAATCGAAGTCGATGTACTCGATCCCCTCCTCGCCCGCGAGGTAGAAGCGCTCGGTCGCCTTGCTGCGGTAGCAGCGGGCGTGATGGCCCACGAGGATGCTCTTCGCGGGGTACTCCTTGCGCACCTCGCCTGTGCGGACGTCGAGGCCGAGCAGGGACACCTCCGCCCTCTTGAAGGTCCAGACCATCCCGTTGTTGACGAACAGATCGGGCGGGGTGAAGTGGGCGAAGGTCGCGCCCTCGTGCTCCCAGAGCGTCTTGCCTGAGGCGGCGTCGAGCGCCAGGACGGTCATGGCCTTCTCCTGGCGCCTGTTGAGGTTCTCGGGGAAGGGCGACATCTGGCCGAGGAAGAGCCTGCCGCCGTGGTGGACGAGGGTGCAGAGGTTGGCGTGGTAGAACTTGTAGTGCCCGATGACGCCCTTCTTCGCAGGCGGCCGCGGCTTCCGCCAGGCCTCGGCCCCCGACTTCAGCTCGAGGGCCACGACGTGGTCGGCGTCGAGCAGGAACACCTTGTCCACCCCCGCCGTGAGGTAGGCGTCGGTGTATCGGCTCAGCTCGTCGTTGTGCGCGCTGATGCCCTGGAGGCCCTTGCGCTCCCACAGGAGGGCGCCCGTGCCGGCGTCGACCGCCAGGACGTCCTTCCCGGGCTTCTCGCCGGCGACGTTCCGGGCCAGCACCAGCCGGCCCTTGTGGTGGAGGATCTCCGACGTGCGCGCGGTGCCCTTGTACTGCCTGATCGTCCTGCCGGTGGCCGCGTCGAGGGCGACCACGGGCGCGTCGAAGCCCAGGGTGACGTAGACCACGTCCCCGACGGCCACGAGGCGCCGCTCGAGCTGGAGCGGGCCCTTGAACCGCATGTGGCCGGCGAACTCGACCTCGGACCACGTCCGCCACCCCCAGTTCCCGATGGGGCGCTTCCACAGCAACAGGCCGTTGAAGGCGTCCTGGGCGTGCAGCGACCACCTGTCGGGCACGCCCTTGGTGCTGATGGGGCCCTCATCGATGATGGTGAACAGCCGCCCGTTCGCCGACACCACGGCGCTCACGCTCGGCAGCAGGTTGTGGTGCCTCGACCACAGGGGGCCCATGATCCACTGGAGGCTGCGGGAGATGCCGACACGCCTGTCGCGCGACACCGCGTTGCCGTCCGGGCCGTGAAGCCAGTGCGTCCAGTCGTCGATCTCCGGCGGCACGGGCTTGATGAGCCTGGCCCAGCCCTCCAGGCCCGCAGGAGACCGAGCGTCAAGCGTCAAGTGTGGCGTGTCCAGCGGCCCTGCCTGCGAGAGCACCACCCCTCTGGGGGCGAGCACGCGGGCGATCTCCTCGCTCGCCACTTGCCGCTTGCCACTCGCCACTACCAGATTCACCACGTTGTCGATGTAGGGCAACTGCTTCCCGTCAAGCGTGTCCACGGACACGGGGCCGTAGAGGCCGAGCGACTGGATGTGCTCCCTGGCCTCGGCGACCTTCGCCGCGTCGGCGTCCAGGCCCTGCACCACGGTGCTGCCGCTGCCGCGCAGAGCGGCCGTCAGCCTGCCGTCGCCGCAGCCGAGGTGGACGACGAGCCCGCCTCTCACGCCACCGGCCGCCAGGATCCGCGCCGCCTCGTGCGCGTCGGCGCCCGCACCGGCGGCTGCCAGCCCAGCAGCGGTCGCCACGACACCGAGGCACAGACCGACCGACCGGCGCAGCGTGGCGGGTCGCCTTGGCTCCACCATCGGCAAATCTCCTCGCAGTAGGATTCCCATTCGAGGCCCTGCATGCGGCTCGCCCGCCGAGTCTACCGAAGAGCGGTGCAGGTGTCCAACGGCCCGGGCGGCTTGACAGCCGCGGCGCGGCGGGATATCTCTAGGGGCGTTCCTGCGGGGCCGGCGCGACCGAGGAGGGCGTGCCATGACCGACGAGCCGCGACCCGCGGCCGGCGAAGGCGGGGCCGCGCGGTGGCTCACCGAGCGCTCGCTGCCACAACTCGAGCGCTTCAGGACAGCTCACCAGACGCAGGTGCTCACGATCCTCCTGAGCGATCTCGAGGGCTCGACGCGCCAGCAGAGCCGCCTGGGCAACGTGCGCGCGGCGGAGCTGGTCGCGGAGCACCGGGCGATCTTCCGCCAGACCCTCGCTCCGTTCGACGGCGAGGAGGTGGAGACGGCGGGCGACTCGTTCCTCGCCGTGTTCGCGGCGCCGTCGGAGGGGGTGAAGTTCGCGCTGCACCTCCAGGCGCGGATGCGGGAGGCGCAGGCGGCGACGCCCGAGCTGCCCTCGGTGCGGGTGGGGCTGCACCAGGGACAGGTGGTGGTGGAGCGTCACGTCGGCGGCCCGAAGGCGATGGACATCTACGGCGTGCAGGTGTCCACGACGGCCCGGATCATGAGCCTCGGCGTCGGCGGCCAGGTGCTGTGCTCCCGCGCCGTGTTCGACGACGCGCGCGCGATCCTGCGCGGCGACGACTTCGCGGGACTCGGCACCGTGGGCTGGTGCAACCACGGGCCCTATCGCTTCGAGGGCGTGGTGGACACCCACGAGGTGTGCGAGGTGGGCGAGGAGGGCCTGGCCCCGCTCGCGCGGCCGACGGGCTCGGGCAAAGGCCGGCCCGCGGACCAGCTCACCGAGGAGCTCGGCTGGCGCCCCGCGGTCGGCGTGACCGTGCCGGGGACCAACTGGGTGCTCGAGGAGCGCCTGGGCCGCGAGGCGGCCGACGGGGGCAAGTTCCGCGGCGAGTTCGGCGAGGTGTGGAAGGCGTGGAACCCCAGCGACAGGTCGCGCCAGGCCTTCAAGTTCTGCTTCAAGCGCGAGCGGGTGCCTGTCCTCAAGCGCGAGGCCCGTCTGCTCAAGCGCCTTCGGAAGTACCGGCACCCGAACCTGGTGGAGGTGCACGACGTCACGGTGGGGGACCGTCCGCCGTACTACCTGGAGATGGAGTACGTGGAGGGGCCGTCGCTGGGGGAATGGCTTGCGGGGAACCTGCGCGGGGCGAGCGTCTGGAGGTGGTGGCGCAGGTCGGCGACGCCCTGGACACGGTGCACGCTGCGGGGATCTACCACCGGGACATCAAGCCGTCGAACATCCTGCTGACGCGCCGCGAGGACGGGACGCTTCGTGCGAAGCTGTCGGACTTCGGGCTGGGGTCTGCCGAGGACGAGGAGCTGCTGCGCAGCATCCTGGCATCGCGGGTGTCGGGTGTGGCGGGGACGTGGGACTACATTGCGCCCGAGGTGCGCGAGGGCGGGCCCGCGACGGCCCAGAGCGACCTGTTCAGCCTGGGGATCACCCTCTACCAGCTCGTGGTGGGCGACCTGCGCCGGCCGCTGACGGGCGACTGGGAGAGCCTGGTCGGCAGCGAGGTGTTGCGCGACGACATCCGCCGCTGCGTGGCGTCGGACCCCGCGGCCCGCCCCCGGAGCGCCGGCGAGCTGGCGACGGCGCTCCGAAGCCACGACCAGCGGCTGCTCGCGCGGGAGCTGGAGCGGGAGCGCGTGCGCCACCAGCGGCGCGTGCGGCGGCTCCGGGCCGTCCTCGGCGTGGTCGCGCTCTTCGCGGCCGTGATGATCGGCCTCGGCGGCTATGCCTGGCAGCAGCGGGTCGTGGCCCAACGCCAGCGCGACGCGGCGACGCGGGAGCGCGACGCCGCAGAGCGTCAGCGGGCCATCGCCCAGGCCGAGGAGGCCCGCGCCGAGCGGCAGAAGCGCATTGCCGAGGAGCGGGCACGCGAGGCCCGACACCAGCTCGGCGTGGCGTTCCTCGAGCGCGCGAAGGCACTGGCTCACGAGGGCCGGTGCGTCAGCGCCTTCCTGGCCGCGGGCCGCGCGATCGGCTTCGAGGGGCTCGGCGGCCCGTTCGAGCGGTTCCCAAGCCTGCTGCGGCACGGCTCGGACGCCTCGGCGCGCGCCTGGGACCTCACCTTGACAAACCCCCACCGCATGCTCTGGCGCACCCCAGGCACGACCCATCACGACCACGCCGTGATGGCCGTGGCCTATAGCCCGGACGGCCGCGTCCTGGCATCGGGCGGCCAGGACTGGACGGTCCGCCTGTGGGACGTGGCGACGGGCGACCGGCTCGCCACGCTGGAGGGCCACACGCGCGACGTCGCGTCGGTGAGCTTCGGCCCGGGCGGCAGCGTCCTGGCCTCGGGCAGTTGGGACCACACGGTGCGGCTGTGGGACGTGGCGGCCCGCGAGCTGATCGCCACCCTCCAGGGCCACGCGGGGCCCGTCGTCTGCGTGAGCGTCAGCCCCGACGGCAGGACCGTGGCCTCGGCGAGCCGCGACGGGACGATCTGCCTGTGGGACGCGGCGACGCGGGAGCCCATGGCGCGGCTCGAGGGCCACGACCTGCCCCCCTGGAGCGTGTGCTTCAGCCCCGACGGCACCACGCTGGCATCGGCAGGCCACGACAAGACGGTGCGCCTGTGGGACGCGCGGACGGGCGAGCCGCTCGCCACCCTCGCGGGGCACAGCGAGGCCGCGTCCACTGCGAGCTTCAGCCCCGACGGCAAGACCCTGGCGTCGGGCGGATGGGACAAGAGGATCCACCTGTGGGACGTGGCGGCCCGCCAGAGGGTCGCCACGCTCGAGGGGCACGCCGCCATCGTGACCCGCGTGGCGTTCAGCCCCGACGGCAAGCACCTCGCCTCGGGCGGCGAGGACGGCGCCCTCCGCCTGTGGGACCTGGCGACGCGGCAGCCCGTGGCCGAGCTCGAGGGGCCGGCGGCGGCCGTCTGGGGCCTGAGCTTCAGCCCGGATGGCAAGCGGCTGGCCTCGAGCAGCGGCGAGAGCACGATCCGCGTGTGGGACGTCGCTGCGCGCAGAGCCGTGGGCGCGTTCCACGGCCACGTCGCGCCCGTCGTCAGCGTGCGCTTCAGCCCCGACGGCAGGACCGTCGCGTCGGGGAGCTGGGACCGCTCGATCCTGCTCTGGGACGCGGCGACGGGCCGGCGCGTCGGCGCGCTCACGGGGCACGGCGACTACCTGACCGCCGTGGCCTTCTCCCCGGACGGCGCGACGCTCGCCTCGGCCAGCAGGGACAGCACCCTCCGGCTCTGGCACGTGCCCAGCCGCAGGGCCGTCGCGACCCTGGACGTCGGCAAAGGCAGGGTGGTCGGCCTGAGCTTCAGCCCCGGCGGCAGAACGATCGCGTCGGCAGGCCCTGGCGAGTCCGTCACCCTGTGGGACGTGGGGTCGGGCAAGAGGATCGCCACGCTGCGAGGCCACGACGCCGACGTGACGAGCGTGAGCTGGAGCCCGGACGGCCGTCGGCTGGCCTCGGCGAGCAGGGACAAGACGGTCAGACTGTGGGACCCGTCCACCGGCACCGCGCTCGGCGCGCTCGAGGGGCATGAGACGGCCGTCTTGTGCGTGTGCTTCAGCCCCGACGGCAAGACGCTGGCCTCGTGCAGCGACTCCGGCGGGATCGGCCTGTGGGACGCCGCGTCGCGCGAGCTGGCGACCGTGCTCACGGGACACGGCGGTGCCGCGCGGAGCGTGCGGTTCAGCCCCGACGGGAGCACGTTGGTGTCGGCGAGCGCGGACGGCACCGTGCGCCTGTGGGACGTGGCGAGTGGCGAGTCGCGCGCCATCCTCGAGGGGCACGCGCACCTGGTCGCGAGCGCGGAGTTCAGTCCGGACGGCAAGACGGTGGCGTCGGGCAGTTGGGACGGCACCGTGCGCCTGTGGGACGTGGCAGCCGACAGGCCCCTGGCGACGCTGGAGGGGCACACGGAGACGGTCTTCGGGCTCAGCTTCGCCCCGGGCGGCAGGACGCTGCTGTCGGCCAGTTGGGACGGGACGGTGGGCGTGTGGGACACGACGGCCTCGAGGCGGGTCGCGGCGCTGCCGGGGCACACCGACGCCGTGTGGCAGGTCGCGCTGAGCCCGGACGGCAGGACCGTGGCCTCGGCGAGCGTGGACGGCACGGTCCGTCTGTGGGACCTGGCGACGCGCACCCCGCTCGCCACGCTCGTGGGCCATGCGGGCGGGGTCGCCAGCGTGATCTTCACCCCCGACGGTCAGACCGTCGTCTCGGGCGGCATGGACAACACGATCCGCCTGTGGGACGCAGCGACCCAGTCCCACGGCTCACGCCGTGGGCAGGCGCTCGCCACGCTCGAAGGCC
>CBFDBL010000306.1:0-7470 GCA_965603035.1 uncultured bacterium | reverse complement strand
CCTGAATCACCGCGCGCTTGAGCCAACTCACGCCGCCCGCACGCTGGTTGTCCCGGTAGAGCCGAGGCACCCAGCGGAAGTTGATCTCGTAGCAGGCCGTGAACAGCTCGAAGTGGTCGCGGCGCATCGACGCGAGGCGGAAGGGCTCGCCGGCCCCCGCGCGCCACGGCTCGTGGAAGACGGGGAAGACGACGGCCCGCTGCGTGGCGAGCCAGCGGACCAGCTCGAGGGTGCGGGCCACGTCGTCGGGCGTCTCGCCGGGGAGGCCGAGGATGATGCTGACGACGGGGAAGAAGCCCGTGCGGGCCATCCGCGCGACCGCCTCGCGGGCCATCGCCTCCCAGTCGTCGGGGTCGAAGGGCGCGATCTTGCCCCGGCCCGACGCCGCGACCAGGTGGCCGTTCGCGCTCTCCACACCCATGTTGGCCCACAGGTAGTCGCTCGGCGCCGCCCACGTCAGCAGCGCGCGCACCTCGCGGAGCTGCTCGTCGCTGAGCTGGAGCACCGACGAGACGTTCGCGTGATCGATCTGCATGAACGACAGGCCCGGCACCCGCCGCATCGCGACGAGCAGCGCGCGGAGCCGCTCGAAGTCGAGCCGCGAGCCCGAGCCGCCGTAGCGAAAGAAGTCCTCGCTCCCGCTCACCACGGCCCGCACGCCGCCCGCCACGTTGGCCTCGAGGTCGGCCACGATGGTCTCGGGCGGCAGGTGCGCCATCTTCTTCGCGCTCATCGTGCAGAAGCGACAGCCCTTGCCGCAGCCGCGCGACAGCTCGACCACCCCCAGCACGGAGGCCCCGACGATCGGGCGGATGGCCTCGACGGCCGTGCCGGGCTCGGTCGCGGTGGGCGGCGCGTCGGCGCCGTCGAGCAGGCTGCGGACGAGGCCCGGGCCGAGGGCCTCGAAGTAGCCGTCGAACACGACGTCGATGCCGTGCCGCGAGGCGGCCTCGGGGTCCCGCAGGTACTGCCAGGCGCCGGCGCCGCCGAAGAGCACGCGGAAGCCGTGGCGCGCCTTCGCCGCGCGGACGGTCTGCATCAGGCGGTCGGTCCAGAGCTTCGTGTAGAGCTCGCCCTTGCAGAAGCTGCGGGTCGTGGTGTTGCTCATGCCCTGGCCGAGCGGGTCGCTGGAGCTGACGGCGACGAGGCGGGTCCACGGGCCGAGCAGGCGGGGGAGGGCCTCGGGCGTCGTGCAGACCACGTCGTCGCGGGTCAGCGAGGTGTGGGCGAGCAGGGCGGACTCGACGCGGCGGAGGCCGAGGGGAGCGGCCTTCGCGCGCCCCTGGGCATCGGTGGCCACGGGCGGCGCGATGAGCCGCCGCATGGCCCACTCGGGCGCCTGGGTCGTCTGCATCGTGGCGAAGATGCCCTCGAAGAGCACCTTGTAGTCGGCGCTGAGGGTCCTGTCGGCCACGAGCACGACGGCGGGCCGCAGTGGCTCACTCGCAACAGCCACGCGAGGATCCTTCGCCAGCGTCGTCGGGGCGGCAGCGCTTGCAGGCACACGGGCCATCGGCCATGAGGTCGGCGATGACCTCGGGCGGGATGCCGAGCTCCTCGCGAAGCTCGGCCAGGCGCTTCAGGCGCTCGGCGCGGCCGGCACCCGCGTCCTCGTCGGCCGCGAACCGCCTCCCCCGCGCCCGCAGCGCCGCGTAGACGTCGCCCTGGAGCAGCTTCGACGGGTCGATCGCCACCTTCTCCCGACGCTCGTCCGCCTCGGTCACCTCCCCGCCGTTCACAGGGCTCGCCTTGTGCTTCGGGAAGATGATGGCGACCTCGGGACAGACCCGCGCGCAGGCCGGGCACCACGTCTTGCAGCTCGCCGGCTGCCGCACCTCGACCGTCCCGTCGTCGGCGACGGCGAAGGCCCCGAAGAGGCAGAAGTCGACGCACTGCCCGCAGCCCTTGCAGCGATCGCGATCGATGACGGGGAACCAGGGCACCCAGCCGCCCCGCTGGGCCTCGACCCTGCTGCGGATGGCCTCGGCCCCCTCGGCGGCAGAGGCGTCGACGGCCGCATCGGGGTCGCCGCCGACGGCCGCGACGATGGCCTCGGCCGGCTCCGCGCGCATGTTCAGCACCTCGACGCCGTCGGGCAGCTCGACGCCGCCGGCCGCGAAGAGCCAGCGCACGGCCCGCGGGAAGCACGCGATGACGTGCGTCGCGCGCTCGGCCAGCTCCTTCAGCCGCGGGTCCCGCCGCGCCGCCAGCTCGCACAGGTCGGCCACCGCCTCGACCGCGACGCCCGAGGCGCACAGCTTCCCCAGCACCGCGTCGCGGACCGCCGACGGCACGACGTCCACGTAGGCACAGTGGCAATAGACGATTCGGCCGACTTCCTGCACAGCGTGTCACCTCCTGTGGCCTGCCGGGGCGCAACCGCATCCGTCACGTGACGGCACCCGTCCGCCGCCCGCGCCGCCGTCCACCGATTATAGCTGATCGAGCGGAGCCGCGAAAGCCGGCCCATGGCCGCGCCATCGGCGGCGCGCTGGGCGCGGAAGAGCAGCTCGCGGCAGGCAAGGCGCCTGGCACTTGGCTACAGGGCCTCCATCACGACGGGGTCGTCGGTCTCCCGCATCCAGTCGGCGAGGCGGCCGCGGAGCTGCCGGCGGAGCGCCTGGTGCTCGGCCGAGGCGACGAGCGAGTGCACCTCCATCGGGTCCGCGTTGAGGTCGTAGAGCTCGTCGGTGTCGCCGCGGGTCCAGTTGTACTTCCAGCGCCGGCCCTCGCGGTGCGCGACGATCGAGCGCATGGGCCACGCGTTGCGGCCCTGATCGCCGCTGTACTCCATGAACACGGCGTCGCGCCACGGGATGTCGGCGTCGGCGACGAGCGGCCACCACGACGCGCCCTGAACGCCGTGGGGCACGGCGGCGCCCGCGGCGTCGCAGAGGGTCGGGCAGAAGTCGATGGCGCTCGTGAGTTGGCGGCGGCGGCCCGTCGCGCCGCCGGGCGGCTTCGCCAGCAGCGGCAGGTGGGCGGCCTCCTCGTAGAAGCTGTGCTTCTGGGTCAGGTGGTGGCAGCCCATCAGGTCGCCGTGGTCCATGGTGAAGATCACGAGCGCGTCGTCCCACATGCCCCGGGCCTTCAGCGCCTCGACGACGCGGCCCATGCAGTCGTCCACCATCGTCACGAGGCCGAGGTAGGCGCTCCAGCCCTCGCGGTACTCCTCCCGCGTGAGCCCGAGGCCCATCTGGCCACACGACTGGAGCAGCAGGCTGGCAGGCTGCCCGTCGCACCAGCGGCCGACCGTCTCGGGCAGCTCGATGCTCTCGGGCGGGTACATCGAGTAGTAGGGCTCCGGCACCTCGAGCGGCGGATGGGGCGCCCACAGGAGCACCTCGACGTACTGCGGCCGGCGGGCGTCCAGCCCCGCGATCCGCTGGACGGCGAGGCGGGTCCAGAAGCAGTCGAGGTAGTCGTCGGCCGGGTGCGGGTAGAGCGTGCGCCGCGCCTGGGGCCGCAGTGCCATGACGGGCTTGCCGTCGGCCCACTCGAGGTTCGGCACGTGCTGAGCCCGCGTCGCGGGGTGGTTCCTCAGGCCGCGCGCCTTGCGGTAGTCGCCCCATTCCTTGTAGGCGACGAGGTCGATGCCGGGCACGCGCTCCTCGAGGGGTGGGTCGAGGCGGCAGTGGTGGACGCCGACGTGGGTGATGCCGTAGCCCGCGTCGTCGAGCGCCTCGTAGAGGGTGCGGTGCTCGGGGCCGGCCGTGCCGTAGGGCCGCTCGACCTCGTAGCTATGGCCGTTGACGATCGCGCCGTGGGTGTGAGGCCACTTGCCCGTGTACATCGAGATGCGCGTCGGCACGCACAGCGGACACGCGCAGTACGCCCCGTCGAAGACCGCGCTCTCGGCCGCCAGCGCGTCGAGATGCGGCGTCGCCACGCCCAGGTCGCTGTAGCACGACAGGCAGTCGCGACGCAGGTGATCGGCCATCAGCAAGATGATGTGCGGCTGCTCGCTCATGCGGCCTGCTCCTTCACGACGCGGCGCAGCAACAGCAGAATGGCCGCGCTGAAGATCAACACGTACGGCCCCTCCTGGACGGTCCAGTGCCAGGGCATCCCCACCGAGATGTCCACGACCAGCAGCATCACGCCGAAGGCGAGGCCCGTCACCGCCTTGTAGACGAGCAGGGGAGCGAAGCGCCGCACGTCGGTGGCCACCACCCACAGCGCCCCGCCCAGGATCGCGTAGAACGCCGAGAGCGACCGCGCCAGGTACACCACGATCGGCCCGTCGGGGAACGTGCCGACACCCAGCCACTCGTGGGTCACCGCCATCCACCCCCGCGGCATCACCACCGCCACCACCGCCAGCATGCACACCGCCCCGCTCAGCCGCAGGATCAGCTTCAGCGCCCGCTCCGCTCCGCTCATCGCAGCACTCCTTCTCACATGCGCGCGGGCGGCGGCTCGAGGAGCCGCCGGCAGTGGTGCTGACAGTTGCCGCGCTCGGCTTGCTGTCCTGCTCAGGGGTCTACGATCTCCAAGGACACCCCGCCTTGTAGTCGACAGGGGACCTTCATCTCAATACAAGGCCCCATACCCTTCGGGGATCGGTTCCCCGGCATACAGCAGGCACACGTCCCGCTCCTCCCTCACGGCCTCGGCCACCTCAAGCCTGGACGGCTTGACGGCGAGCACCTCGCCCGCGACCGGCTGCCCGCCATCATCGCTCTCCGTCACTCGCACGGCGAGCCACTGGCCGTGGAACCGCTCCTTCATCTCAGCCAGGGTCATCACTTCCGCGCTCTGGGGCATGGTCGGTCCTCACTTCCCTCAGAATCACCGCGCCCCCGACCCTCCCTACCTGCATCGTACGCCGCTGGCGCGGCGAAGTCAAGCCATCGGCGGCGTCACGGCTCGGCTTCGGCAGGCTCTCTTCTCCGCGCTCTCTGCGCCTCTGTGTCAGACTCAATTCCTCCCGGGCGGAGGCCCCTCGAAGCTGAGGAACACGGCCTCGACGGGGTTGAAGTCGAACTTGAAGGTGGTGCCGGCGCCGTGGTTCCTGGCGGCGCGCTCGTCGAGCAGATCGCGGACGGGGCGGGCGAAGGTGACGGTGATGGGGGTCTTCTTGGTGAGGAGGCCCTCGACGCCTCCGCCGCCGACGGCGGAGCCGGTGACCTCGGCGTTGTGGAGGATGAAGCAGTAGACACGGTCGCCCTTGCGCCAGTAGGTGACCTCGCAGTTGCGCGGGCGCTGGCCGTCAGGGCCGGTGACGGTGACCCAGGACTTGACGCCGGCGGCGAGGACGGGCGCGACGAAGGGCTTGCGGCGCGCGGGGGTGGCGGTGCCCTCCTCTCGGTACTGGAGGTAGCGCTGGGGCGAGAGGTTGAGGTAGACGGCCGTGCCCCCCGGCAGGTAGACCGGCGAATAGGTCGTCCCATCGGGCATCCTGGCGGGCCGGAGGTGTTTGCTCCTGCCCGGCAGCTTGCGCACGGTGCCGGTCTTCAGCTTCTTCTCGGCGACGGCGTAGCCGCCCTCGAGCTTGCAGGCGACGGTCTTGAAGAGGTCGGCGTAGCGCTTGTAGCTGAAGCCGCTGTCCTGGTTGGTCTCGACCCACAGCTTGCCGCCGAAGAGGTTGGCCTTGGTCTCGGTGCCATCGTGGGCGACGCCGAAGAGGTCGTCGAGGGCGCCCTTCGAGCGGCCCTTGCCGTGCTGGTCGAAGAGGCCGCACATGAAGTCGGCGATGACCGTGCCGCCGCGCTGGGCGAACTCGCGGATGCGCTGGGCCTCGACGTCGCTGAGGGCGTAGCAGGCGGGGAGGATGAGCACCTTATACTCGGCCGGCACGCCCTTGACGATGACCGTGGGATAGTCGATGAAGCTGTACTGGATGCCGCTGTCGGTGAGCAGCCGCTCCCAAGCCTTGCGGACGAGGTGGCTGGTGCCGAGCCGGCTGTCGCCGTTGCGGTTGACCCAGGTGCGGCCGTGGGGCTCGATGTCGAGACACCACGAGACCTGGATGCTGGGATGGCTGTAGTAGAGGGCGACGCCGTCGTGGATCCACGTCGAGCCGACGACCTTGGCGCCGAGGCGCGCGACCTCGTGGTTCGTGGCCTTGTACTCCTCGAGCCAGCGCCTGGGCTTGTTGCCGTCGAACCAGCCTTCGACCCATCCGATCATCCCGCGGTTCCCGTGGGCCAGGTAGTACCAGGTCTGCCAGATGTCGTTGGCGGTGCCGCGGCTGTCCTTGTGGAAGTGGGTGGTCACCTGAGGCATGGCGTTCTGGGGGTTGAGCGAGCGGATGACGGCTTGCGAGCTGCCGATGTTGTAGGCCTCGATGAACTGGATCTTGCGGCAGAGCTTGGCGTAGTCGTAGCCGCCGAAGAGATTGGGCGCCTGGCCGCCGACGAAGCCGCAGGGGGTGTCGGGGTCAGCGGCGTTGGCCGTCTCGACCAGCGTGCCGAGCAGGTTGGCCCAGAAGCTGTCGTTGTAGGTCATGCGGTCGAGGAAGGGCGAGAAGTCGATGGTCTTGAGCTGTCGGCCGAGCTGGCTGCGGGTGAACTCGGCGGTGACGAACTGGGCCTTGGGGCCTTTGCCGCCGTAGTAGCGGTCGAGCCATCGCTGGTAGTCGGCGTCGTCGCCGTGGATGCGCCAGGGGATGGGTTTCACAAAGCTGCCCCAGGAGACCTCGTCATCGAGGGCGTAGGCCACGCGCATGGGGCTCTTCTTGAGGCCGTTGACGCGCTGGGTGACGAGCTGCTTCGTCGTGGCGAGGAACTTGGCGTCGAGGGGCCGCGGGCCGCGGGCGCCGAAGCGGATGGCGCGGGGGTTGGTCTGGGCGCCCTTCCAGTCGGTGCGGTGCAGCCACAGATAGCCCTTGCCGGCGGTGTGGTCGTTGTAGAAGCGCAGGTGCCACTTCTCGAGCCAGGGGAGCGGCCCGGAGCCGTGGTCGGTGAAGCCGCCGTTGAAGCCGTAGTCCCTGCAAAACTGGCCGCCCTCGTCGCCCGTGCCGATGCTCCACTTGTAGCGCCAGGGCATGTAGACCCACGTGTCCCAACGCCCGATCATCATCTTGGGGTCCTGGCGGACCCGCTGGAACTCCGGCGCCGTCCTGACGTAGGCAAGATAGGGATCCTCGCCCGCGACGGCGGCAACGCACAGGCCAAGAACCGACACCACGACGGCAACTCGCAGCATGACACGTCCTCCTTATCCAGTTGTGCCGGGGCGATTATGGCGTGGGAGGGGGCGCCGTGTCAACGGGAAGACGCATCTCAGCCCATCGTCCTCGTCCTCGACTTCTTCTCTTCGTGACGCTGGAGCATCGCTCTTCGCGTCGGGCCTTCTGCGGCCAGGACCACGCGTGCCGGCGTCCGCGCCCGCACGGAGCAGCGGCCCCACGGGACCCAAATCACCGGGGACATCCCCCTGTCAATGCCGCTTGGCGACGCGTGCTGGTGGATCAGACGGCCCACTCGCCCCGTGGGCGGGGAAGGCAGGGAACCAGGGGGCGGGGGC
>CBFDBL010000305.1:0-7494 GCA_965603035.1 uncultured bacterium | reverse complement strand
GATTGCTGACCTCTGCACAGGCGGTGCAACGCGCCCCCACCTGTCACGAGGCCCGGCGTGCGTGGCCCGCAGGGGCCGGCGGCGAGGACGCAAGGGATCGGCGGCAGTCGGGCCCGAGGCTTTTGGCAGGGGCACCATGGCTCTGGGCCACGTTCTGGGAGCGGTCGCGTGCCGTCGCGGGACGCGGCGGGACGCGGAGCCGAGGAATCCGTCTACGTCCGCACGGATGGGAAGAGAGATGCCTCGACAGGCTCGGCATGGCCCCGAGGGGCAGCGTCGTGCCCATGTGCGTTGCTCTGCTGCACGTACGCGGAAATCCCGGTGCGCGAGCCAGCGTTGTCGTCCCAGGCTCCCGCCGGACCAGGAGCTTGACAATCCCGAGCGGGCGGGGTACGGTGATCGCGAGAGGGCTGCCGCCGCGGTCCCAGGACTGGAGGAGCCCGCCCATGGAGGGCAGCGCGAAGCGCTATACCATCTTCCACGCGCCGGTGCTGAGCTTCTTCTCGAAGCCGTTCTACCAGGACGTGGCGTGGCGGTGGAAGGGGACGAACCTGCTCTACCTGTTCCTGCTGCTGGCGCTGACGTGGCTGCCGCCGCTGCTGAAGATGCAGTGGGGGCTGTCGCGGTTCCTCGCCGACGAGTCGGCGACGGTGCTCGACCAGATCCCGCCGGTGCACATCCGCGACGGCAAGCTGTCGATCGAGGCGCCGGAGCCCCACGTCATCATGCTGCCCGAGAGCGGCAAGCCGCTGATTGTCGTGGACACGACGGGCGAGCACACGTCGCTCGACGACAGCGAGGCCCACGTGCTGGTCACCGAGTCGAAGCTCTACACGCGCAACAGCCCCCACGAGATCCGGACCTACGACCTGAGCCAGATCAAGCGGTTCGACCTCGACAAGGCGCGGGTGAAGGGCTGGGTCGGGGTGTTCCGCCGCTGGTTCTTCATCGTGGCGTTCCCGGTGCTGCTGGTCGGCTCGTATGTCTACCGCATCCTCCAGGCGCTGGTCTACGGGCTGATCGGGCTGGCCTTCGCGAGCTCGCTGCGGGCGAAGCTGGGCTACGACGCGTGCATCCGGCTCGCCGTCATCGCCGTCACGCCGGTCCTGCTGCTCGACACGGCCCGAGGCCTGCTCCACCTGTCCATCCCCATGTGGTGGCTCCTGTGCCTCGCCATCGCCATCCTCTATCTCTTCCTCGGCGTGAAGTTCGCGGCCGACCGCCCGCCGGAGCCCGAGGAGGACGAGATCGCCGAGGCCGCCGTCGTCGGGTGACCGCCTGCCGCCGCGCGCGGCACCAGGAGGGATATCCCCATGTCACGTCTCGCCATGCAGTGGGCTCGGAGCCTGGCGGCCGGCGCCCTGCTCGGCCTGTTCGTCGTCGGCTGCCCGCCCCGCGGCATCGCCCGCCAGGATCACGACAGCGTTTTCACCAAGGAGGGCCTCCTCACGGCGCGGGACGGGGACCTCAAGTCCACGGTCGTCGCGCCCCACCTCGAGCAGCCGATCCAGCCCGATCAGAACGTGCTCTGGTGCTCGACCTTCCAGCTCGCCTGGAACGAGGCCTGCGCGCTCATCGGCGAGGACGTCCACCTCCAGAAGGACCCGCCCATGGTCGCCGTCCTCAACAAGAAGGCGGCGACGAAGGCGGACATCGACGCCGCCTCGTTCGTCGCGCTCGCGGGGTTTGTCCGCGACGGGGTCTACCAGCGGATCGATCGCGAGCTCGAGCGCAAGTTCAAGGGCCAGGCCACACCGCGCTACAACAAGCCGATGGGCGCCGTGCGTCCGCAGGACTTCGTGGCCTACGCCTACCTGTTCAAGAACCTCGAGTTCCCCACCCCCTTCCAGCGGCTCGCCGAGCCGTTGCGCTTCGGCGAGACCGACGTGGCCTGCTTCGGCGCCGAGGGCCGCAGCAAGAAGCACGCGAAGCTCTACCGCCAGGTCGCCATCCTCGACTACCAGTCGCCCGACGACTTCGTCATCGAGCTCACGACGAAGTCGAAGGGCGACCGCTTCGTCCTGGCGAAGGTCGCGCCGGGCAAGGACCTGGCGGCGACCATCGCCGCCGTCGCCGCCCGCGCGAAGGCCGAGCCCGCGCCCATGCTCCCAGGCGACGTCCTGCGGGTCCCCAAGCTCAACTTCGACGTGACCCGCGACTATCGCGAGCTGCGCGGGCAGAAGCTCAAGGTCAAGAGCCGCAAGGTGGCCAAGGACATCGAGATCCTGACCGCGCTCCAGAACATCCGCTTCCAGCTCGACGAGAAGGGCGTCCGCCTGCGCTCGGAGACCCACATCGCCTTCGGCTGTGCCGCCGCGGCCCCGCCGCAGCACCTGCTGGTCTTCGACAAGCCCTTCCTCATGCTCCTCCAGCGCGTCGACGCCAAGGCCCCCTACTTCGCGCTCTGGGTCGCCACCCCCGAGCTGCTCGCCCGCTGACTCCCGCCTCACCGCCCTGCGAATCGGGCTCGCGGGACGTTGATATGCGGCAACGCATGTTGCCGAACGTCAACATGGCCTTAAGTGATGTCTGAGCAAGGTCTTACGCTGCGAAAGAGGCGCATTCGCGGGGCGCCATGTTGACGATCCGCCACATGGGGCGTCCGAGACACCAGACCTGGGGCGCGATCCGGCAAGGGCACCGACACCGTAAGCCACGGAATGATTAGAGGTTACAGCGCGCGGCGGGAGTTTCGCCGGTCGCCGCGCCGCTGGCACGGCGTTTGCTGCGTACCCACTTGGATCGTTTGGCTTAACTTGTAAGGAGGTGTGCAGGCCGAGCGTGGCCGGAAGGGATGCTTGACTCGCCCTGGACCGCTCGACCGGCTACGTCGCGGTCGTGCCGCCAGGGGCCGGCGGAGACACCGAGGCGGATCGAGTGGCCGGCATCTCCGTTCCGTGACTTGATGTGCAGGAGGCATCGTAGCGGCGCGCCGCATCAGAGCGAAGCACGTTGCTTCGCCGGCTCGCCGCCGACACGAATCGGCAAGAAGGAGACTGGACGATGAGAAGAGCACTCGTGAGGGCTGTTGTGCTTCTGGGCTTCCTGGGGCTGGCCCTGCCGCTGGCACAGCCGGCTGAAGCCGGCGTGATCGGCTTCGGACCGGCCTTCACGGACGACGCCAGCACCGGGATCAGCACCCTGAAGGCCTACACGCACACCGTCAGCGGCGGCGAAGCGGTCAGCGTGAACGGCGTGGGCTTCGATCTCCTCAACTCCAACACGACCCCGCCGAACTTCGCCTGGGACGCGCAGGGCAAGAACAGGAACGAGCTGACCAACAACAACGGCGACTGGAAGCCTGCGTTGGGCGGCGTCACCGGGCCGGAGATCCAGGGCTTGCTGAACGACTTCACCTACTCCAGCAACGGCGACGTGGCCGGTAGCCACCAGAGCTTCTCGCTCTCCGGCTTGAGCCCCGGCACGGCCTACGAGAGCCGGCTCTACATTCGTGTGTGGGACACCGAGGGTAGCGGCAGGCCGATCGACTTCACGTTCACCAACGGCTCGGAGACCGATACTGTGTCGATCCTGGGAGACCGCCCGGCCAACCAGGGCTACCCGAGCAACCATTCGGCGTACTACTTGGCCTACGCCTACACGGCCCAGGGCACCACAATGACGATCGACGCCGCCGTGCCGCCCAACGCGTCGGGCAAGAGCGGCAGCCTCCACCACTACGCCATGAGCAACGAGGTGGTCGAAGGCCTGCCCCGAGTGGCCATCCCCGGCCTGTTCAACACCGGGGTGGACAACAGCGGTGTGCCCCTGCCCAACGACCTCGACGAGATCGACCCCCACTACCAGATCGTCGTCAACCCCAACGGCACCGGCCTGGGCGCCCACGTCGAGGACGAGACCGTGTTTCCCATCGACGGCCCGTGGCTCGACAACAGCTCGACATCCAAGTGGATCGCGCCGGAGTTCAACACGAGCGGCGCCACTGCCGGCGACTACGTCTACGAGATGCTCTTCGACCTGGGCGGCTTGATCCCCGAGACGGCGTCGATCAGCGGCCTGTGGGCCTCGGACAACGCCGGCCTGGAGATCCTGCTCAATGACGTCCTCGTGACGAGCGCCGGCAACGCCCAGTTCGACGACCTCATCCCCTTCAGCATCCCCATCGGCGGCCCGTTCATCGAGGGCATGAACACCCTGGCGTTCCGCCTCAACAACGCGACCACCGGCTACACCGCCCTGCGGGTGGAGGGCCTCGAGGGCTCGGCCGTGCGCATCCCCGAGCCGACCACGCTCGCTCTCCTCGGCCTCGGCGGGCTCCTCTCCCTGGCCCGAAGGCGCCGCCGCTCGGCCTGACGCATCGCTCATCCCCGGCAACCCTCCCCGAGGGAGCCCTCAGCGACGAGGGCTCCCTCGCGGCTTTCCTGCGCCTGGAGCGGCGCGCCGCTTTGCGCTATAATCCCACACTCCACCCCACGAGCCGCTCTGCCTGCCAAGGGAGCCAGCACATGCCCGCGAAGCACCGCGTGACCCTCATCGACGGCGACGGCGTCGGCCCCGAGATCGCCGCCGTCACCCGCGACTGCATCGACGCGACCGGCGTCGCCATCGACTGGGACCTCCAGCACGCCGGCGCCGACGTCGCCGAGCGGCTCGGCACACCCAGGCCCGACGAGGTCATCGAGAGCATCCGCCGCAACGGCGTCGCGCTCAAGGCACCCGTCACCACGCCCGTCGGCAAGGGCTTCCGCAGCGTCAACGTCCACCTCCGCCAGACCCTCGACCTCTACGCCTGCGTCCGCCCCTGCAAGAGCTACGCCGGCGTCCGCTCGCGCTACGACGACATCGACCTCGTGGTGGTCCGCGAGAACACCGAGGATCTCTATGCGGGCATCGAGTTCGAGCAGGGCTCGCCCGCCTGCCGCCAGGTCATCGACCTGTGCTGCGCGCTCCAGCCGAAGCCGATCCGCGCCGACAGCGGCGTGTCGATCAAGCCGATCTCCATCGACGGCTCCCGGCGGATCGTGCAGTTCGCCTTCGACCTCGCGCGCCAGCTCGGCCGCCGCAAGGTCACCGCCGTCCACAAGGCCAACATCATGAAGCACAGCGACGGCCTGTTCCTCGACGTCGCGCGCCAGGTCGCCACCGAGAACGGCGTCACCGTCACCCACCACGACGCCGCCCACGTCACCTACGACGGCGGCGACGTCGAGTTCGAGGACCGCATCGTCGACAACATGTGCATGCAGCTCGTCCAGAAGCCCGAGCTTTACGACGTGCTCGTCCTGCCCAATCTCTACGGCGACATCGTCAGCGACCTGTGCGCGGGCCTCGTCGGCGGGCTCGGCGTCGCGCCTGGGGCGAACATCGGCGACGGCTGCGCGGTCTTCGAGGCCACCCACGGCTCGGCGCCCAAATACAAGGGCCAGAACAAGGTCAACCCGACGGCCCTCATCCTCTCGGGCGTGCTCCTGCTCCGCCACCTCGGCGAGACCGACGCCGCCGACCGCCTCGAGCGGGCCGTCGCCGCCGTCATCGCCGAGGGCAGGGACGTCACCTACGACCTCAAGCCCCATCGCGACGACCCGAGTGCCGTAGGCACTCGCGAGATGGGCGAGGCGATCATCGGGGCCATGGAGCAAGGGTAGAGCGGTTCCGGGTTCCGGGTTCCGGGTTCCGGGAGAGGAGGGGAAGAGAGGAGGGCAAGATGGCGAAGGTGAGGTCGTTCCGGGACCTCAGGGTATATCAGGAGTTGAAGCGCCTGCATCTTGAGGTGCACAATGAGAGCTTGACGTTCCCGCGTTTCGAGCTCTACGAGCTAGGTTCGCAGATCCGTCGGGCGTCGAACTCGGCGCCTGCCCAGCTCGCCGAAGGACACGGTAGCCGCCATACGAACATCTACATCGAGGCGATCAGTCGCTCGCAAGGAGAGATCCAAGAAACGCGACATCACCTCGACATGGCGCATGAGAAGCGGTACCTCTCAGACGCGCGCTTGCGGGACCTCGATGGCAGATATGAAGCCTGCGCACGAATGCTCGAGCGTCTCCATCAGTCGCTCAGCCAGTGGCGCGGCAGCACCCGCACCCCGGACCGAGTGGGGGAGGAGAGCCCAGGCTACGGGACGGATGCCGTGCCCCCTTGGGAAGTAGCGGCTCAGATCACGGAGCGGGTCGATGCGGAGTTCGATCTGCACCCGTCACAGAACGTGACCTGAAGTGAGGGGCCCGCCCTCCGTGGCCCGAAACCCGGAACCCGAAACCTGGAACCTGGAACCTGGAACCTGGAACCACTCCCCCTCGCCCCTTCGCTTCCTCCGATGAAAGGACTCATCCCGATGCCAAAGCCCAAGGTCGCCGTCTTCGGCGCGGGCCACGTGGGCGCGACGACGGCGCAGCGGATCATCGAGCAGGAGCTGGCCGACGTGGTGCTGCTCGATATCGTCGAGGGCCTGCCGCAGGGCAAGGCACTCGATATGATGGAGGCGGCGCCCGTCGAGGGCTACGACGCGAAGATCGTCGGGTCGAACCACAACACCGACATCGCGGGCGCCGACCTCGTGGTGATCACCGCCGGCGTGGCCCGCAAGCCGGGCATGAGCCGCGACGACCTGCTCGCCATCAACGCCAAGATCGCCGGCGGCATCGCCGACGACGTCCGCAGGCACGCGCCCGACGCCATGGTCATCGTCGTCACCAATCCGCTCGACGTGATGACCTGCCTCGTCCACGAGCGCACAGGCCTCCCCGCCGAGCGGGTCATGGGCATGGCGGGGGTGCTCGACACCGCGCGGTTCCGCTGCTTCATCGCCATGGAGCTCGGGGTGTCGGTGAAGGACATCGAGGCGATGGTGCTCGGCGGGCACGGCGACTCGATGGTGCCGCTGCCGCGCCACGCGACGGTCGGCGGCGTGCCCTTGCCCGAGCTGCTGCCCGCCGAGCGGATCGAGGCGCTCATCGAGCGCACGCGCAAAGGCGGCGCCGAGATCGTGAACCTGCTGAAGACCGGCAGCGCCTACTATGCCCCGTCGTCGGCCGCCGTGGCCATGGCCGCGAGCATCCTGCGCAACGAGCGGCGGCTCCTGCCCGCCTGCGTCCGCCTCGACGGGCAGTATGGCATCGAGGGCGTCTACGTCGGCGTGCCCTGCATCCTCGGCGCCGGCGGCGTCGAGGAGATCGTCGTCCTCGAGCTCACCGCCGACGAGCTCGCCGCCCTCCAGGCCTCCGCACAACACGTCCGCGAGACCATCGAACGACTCAAGACGCTCTGACCCGGAGTCCGCATCCCGAACACCGACCCCCATCACCCCTTCGTCTGCGAGACACCCCATGTGGGACGACCTTATCGAGCTGCTCAACACGCACGAACGCCTGCTCCTGACGACCCACATCAACCCCGACGGCGACGCCATCGGCTCGCTCGTGGGCCTGGGCCTCCATCTCGAGGAGCTCGGCAAGACGGCGCTGCTGGTCATCGAGCACCCGGTGCCGCCCATGTACCGATTCCTCGACCCCGATGGCCGCGTGCGGCAGTACG
>CBFDBL010000304.1:0-7497 GCA_965603035.1 uncultured bacterium | reverse complement strand
GTCATCGCCACGCCGTCGGGCCAGACGACGCGGGTGGCGTCGTTGCCGTCGGAGACGGCGATCTTGTGGAGGCCCGCGTGCTTGGCCTCGAGGACGACGGTCCGCTCGACGCCGTCGGGCGCGCTCTCGCCGTGCGCGACGCGCTCCTCGGTCTCGCCCTCGATGCGCCAGAGATCGACCTTCGCGGGGCCGCGGTCGCGGTAGTGTGCGATGAGGCCGCCGGTGACCTTCAGCTCGATGGATGCTGGCAGCTTGCCCACCCAGGTGTAGTAGGTCTGGACGCCGCGGCCGTGGGTGCCGACCGTGCCGGTCTCGACCTTCGGGAGCCTCAGCGGCGCGGCAGGCACGAGGTCGAGGCCATAGTCGACGGGTTGGATGTCGGCGACCTGGTATCGCTGGATGCCGTCGGCGACGATGCGGGCCAGCTCGGCGTCGGTGAAGGGCTTGCTGCTCTTCCAGGGGTTCCTGTCCTCGGGCACGTTCCACTCGGCGCCCTTGGGGATGGCGACCTGCTTGTCGCGTCGGACGAGGTCGCGGTAGAGGGCCTTGGTGTGGATCATCATCGAGCCGCGCATGCGGTAGGCGTGGCGGATGAGCCGCTCGAAGGCGGCCTGGCGGGCCTCGCCCCTGGCGTCGCGGTAGTTGCGGAACAGCTCGACGTAGCGGGTGTAAAGGACCAGGTGGTCGATCCGCGCGCGGATGTCGGGCGCTTCGGCCAGCGTCCTGGCCCGGCCGAGCAGGCGGTGCATGCGGCCGAGCAGGTCGTCGCACAGGAGCGGGCGGCTGGCGCCGTCGATGAGGCGGTAGAACTCCGCCATCGGCTCCCTTGCGGGGCCGAAGGCGCGGGTGAGGAAGTCGTCGATCAGCGCCTCGGCGCGCTCGGCCTCGCCGACGTCCCAGAGCATCCGCGCCGCGAGGTAGTAGCCGAGGCCGCAGGGACCCCAGGCGTCGCCCGACTCGGCGGACAGGAAGCGCGCGCCCAGGGCGTGGAAGTGGGGGATCGTGCGGGCCAGGTACGCGGTGTTCGCCGCGCGGGGCTTGCCGGGCAGGTCGCGCTCCCAGACGTTGACGTTGTAGTACTCGCGGATGCCGAGTGTCGCGCCCTGCCTCGCCCAGCCCTCGATGAGCTGGTCCACGGTGTAGCCGCCGCGGATGAAGCCGGTGGCCACGCTGATGATGACGTTCGGGTGCACGCGGATGCCCGGGGGAGGGGAGTGCTGGCTGTAGGCGTACATCCCGACGTACTTGCCCTTGAAACGCTGGTTGACGGCCTCGGCGACGGCGTTGGCGAGGGTCAGCGCGCGGTCGCTGACGCTGCCGAGGGCCTTGCAGCGGTCGCACTCGCACCATCCGCCGCCGTCGCTGGGGTCCATCGAGATGCTGTCGGCGTCGGGATTCTCCCCTAAGTACCGGAGCGCGTGCTCGACGATGAGCTTCCGCAGGTCGGGGTTGCCGATGCAGATCTTGGTGGACTTCCGCTCGCCGCCCACGAGGCCTCGGAACTCGGGATGCTCCTGGAACGCCGCCTTGTTGCTGGCGATGAGCCCGTCGTAGGCGTGTCCCGTCTTCAGCTCGAAGCCGAGGACAGCGCGGTTGCGCGCGCACCACTCGCGATAGGGCTCGGCGTTGTGGTCCCACAGGCCGTAGCCGTACCAGATGCGGCGTGCATAGTAGTCGGGCCGCTCGTCGGCATCGACGGCGATGCGGAGCTCGGGGAGGCTCGGCACCACCTCCCACGTCTTGCCCGGGAAGAACTGGCGGTAGCCGATGCGATGCAGCAGGTCCCACACGGCGTCCTCGACGGCCAGCTCGGTCGCGCCGAGGACGTGGATGCCGCGTGGGTGCGATCTGAGGAGGTAGTGCTCGCGGTCGGCGATGGTGTTGACCTCGAGCCGCCTGGCGAGCGTCAGAGCGGGGAAATCGCTGGCGACGCCGACCGCCAATCCCGTGGTGCCGTCGCCCGTGGTGACCGTGAACGTCGCGCCCGCGATCTTCCCGAGGTACGCGGCGAGGTCGGCGGCGGCGGCCCGCACCCGCTCCGACGCCGTCTCGCTGACGACGACCGGCAGCAGGGGACGCCCGTCGTCCGCGACGGGGACGCGGCAGGCTGGCGCCCGAGCGGCGGACGGCGTGGGAGCACAGGCCACGCCGGCGAGCGCAAGCAGAGGCAACACAAGCAGGAAGTGTCTCATCGGTCTGTCGTCTCCACAGCCGGCGCATAGAACAGGACGGGCGCGGTGATGCCGCCGGTGCCGAGCTCGTTGAGCTGCTCGTTGGTGACCTTGACCACCACGACGTTCTCGCCACCGAAGCGGACGGCGTCGGTGGCGTCGAGCTCGAAGGGCTTGAAGGCCCCGGGCACGCCCGGCAGGCCCGGGCCAGGCGCGAAGCTCTCGCCGAGCAGCCGGTCGTTCACCCACACCTTCGCCTTCTCGTCCACGCCGCCGAACCACAGCAGGACCTTCCGCCCGCGGAACCGCGCCGGGACGGTGACCCGCGCCCGGTACCAGGCGATGCCCTTGTAGTAGCGCAGGCCCTGGTCGCTCCACGAGGCCGTCTTCGTCCGCAGCCGCTGCCAGTCGCCCTCGGGCAGCCGCGCGCGCCACCAGCGAAAGGCCTCGCCCGCTCCCGTGCTGTCGATCCTGAAGGCCCACTGGTCGGGCAGACCGGCGACCAGCTCGCCGCGCCCCAGCCGCTCGGCGCCCTGCTCGGTGCAGGGCGCCCAGAAGCGGCGCATGTAGCTTGTCGCGGCGCGGGGGTGGAGCAGCGGCGGGTCGTGGTCCATGGCCTTCTGGCGCACGGCGCGGAGGGCGTCGAGGTCGCGCTGCGCGGCCTGGAAGTCGAAGGCGTTGCGGTGGTCGAGCATGGCGAGGAAGTGCTCGAGGTAGTCGAAGGTCAGGCGGAAGGCGGCGACGCGCTGGGCGTAGAGGCCGTCGCCGGCCTGTCGGGCGGCCTCGTCGAGGTCGGCGCGCAGGCGCCGGCGCAGCGGCGGCGGATAGAAGTCGGGCATGTTGTACGAGCATCCCGTGTGGTAGTTGCCATCGCGCAGGGCGGCGATGGTCTGCTCGACGTAGCGGCCCATGGGCCCGGCCGCGGGGCCGAAGAACTTGCCGTAGAAGTCGCGCTTGAGGGCGTCCACGTCCGCGTCGGCGTTCCAGAAGAGCCGGGCGGCCAGGTAGATCGAGGGCGTCATGGAGCCCCAGTGGGGCATGGTCTCGACCCGCCAGCCGGCGACGCCGAGTCGCCGGTAGAGCTGGACCTCGTCACGGATGGCGTGGATCTTGTTGAAGGGGAAGCCGGGGCAGGCGAGGTTGAAGTAGTAGCCGCGCTCGTAGAACTCGGGCACGAGCCGGCTCCAGCCCTCAACGAGGGTGCGGATGTAGGCCCGCTCGGGGCAGAGGGGGTTCGACATCCCGTGGACGCGGCAGTAGCCGATGGGCGCGAAGGCGGGCACGATGCGACGATGGGGCTTGGTGCGCACCGGTGGGCGGATGTAGCGGTGGTAGGCGTAGAAGCAGAGCTTCTTGTCGGGGAACTCGTCGGCGATGCCGTCGAGCACGCGGTTGAAGAACCACACGTAGCGGTCGGTGACCGAGACCTCGTTGTAGAGCGGGTCGTAGTCCCCGCCGTCGAGGGCCCGGCAGCGGGGGCACTCGCAGAAGCCGCCGCCGTCGCCCGGCCCCATGCCGATCCACGGCGCCTCGGGGTGCTTGCGGAAGTAGGCCTTCGTCGTCTCGACGGCGCGGCGGAGCACTTCGGGGTTCGAGATGCAGAGCTGGCGGCGGTGGCGCTTGCCCCCGTGCAGCGCGAACAGCTCGGGCTCTTGCTCCACGCTCGGCCTGCCGATCTTGATGCCGTGGCAGCCGGGGAACATGGGGCCGCCGAGCCGCACGCGCCGATACCACTTCCCCTGCCGCGAGACGGTCTGGAGATGGCGGCTCTTGAACGAGGGGACCTGCACCGTCCGCTGGGGCTCGATGGCCAGCGTCTTCGCCCTGGGGATCACGGTGCCGAAGTCGCCGGGCATGAACCAGCGCACGCCGAGCTGCTCGAGCAGCTCGTAGACGCCGAAGAGCGTGCCCTCGGGGCTGAGGCCGCGCACCGACACACCGTCGGCCGTCGCCACGAGCGCGAACGACCCGGGGTCGGTGCCGTTCTGTCGCACGAGGGCCTCGAGCTGCGGGTCCGCCGCGCCGCCGATGCGGATGGGGAGCAGGCCCGCCGGGACCGCGCCGGGCGTCACCGAGGGCAGATCGACGCCCGCGATCCTCCGCACGTGGGCGATCAGCTCCTCCGCTGCCAGGCGCTCGTCGGGCGCGGGCTCCGCCGGCAGCACCACGGCCGCCGCAGGCTTCCCGTCCCGCACCAGCGTCGCGGCCTGGAGCCCGACGGCCGACGCCGTCAACCACACGACCATCCACGGTGCCGTGACGAGGCGATACGCCATGTCGTCCTCCTCGCGAGAGCCAGGCGGCACACCCCGTTATCTCCGCCTCGCCCTCTTCTGTCAACCGCTTCGGGCGCTTGGCTGTCCTCGCCCGCCGTTGTATACTTACCCGCGGGCAGTGAGCTGAGGAGCGCAACGAGGTCTATGAGCACTGAGCGCTGGAAGTCGGCCGTGGGGTGGCTGGTCCTGCTGGCAGCGGTGCCGGCGTACGCCCACAGCCCCTACCACCTGGTCTGCCCGCAGGCGAAGGCTGGCGGGGTGAAGATCGACGGCGACGTCGGTGGGTGGCAGGGCAAGCGGTTCGTCAAGGTCGATCACACCCGCGCGTCGTTCGGCGAGGCGACGTCGGACCGGGACGCGAGCTTCCGCTTCGCCGTGCTGTGGGACGCGGCGCATCTGTATGTGGCGGTCGAGGTGCTCGACAACTCGATCGTGGCGGCGCCGACCGTGGCGCAACTCTACGAGGGCGACTGCGTCGAGGTGTCGCTCGACGTCGATAACGACAGCGAGGGCGGCTACGACGCCGGCGACTACCAGTTCGTCCTGTGCCCGACCGGGCCGGGCGGCAAGCCGCGGGTCACGCTCTACCGCAACCCGCTGCTGAAGATCTCCGACGCGGCCTTCGTCCGCGTGGCGTCGAACACCACGACCGCGGGCTACGTCGTCGAGGCCGCCTTCGCGTGGAAGGCGCTCGGCGCGACCCCCAAGCCAGGCCACGTCGTCGGCTTCGAGATCGACGTCCGCGACTTCGATGCCGACGGCTCCCGCAAGGGACTCACCTGGGCACCCGCACTCGACCCCCCGGCCAACCCCCTCCGATGGGGCGACCTCATCCTGACCAAGACCGCCGCCGACGACGTGAAGCCCATCCTCGACGGCCTCGCCGAGACCAACGCCCGCTACCAGCGCCTGCTCGCCGGCGAGGGGCGCGAG
Organism: uncultured bacterium; assembly: GCA_965603035.1. Taxonomy (GTDB): domain Bacteria; phylum Planctomycetota; class PUPC01; order DSUN01; family DSUN01; genus CAZDNN01. The sequence continues at coordinate 2,117 of CBFDBL010000304.1, read as the reverse complement.
ACCGACAACACCGTCGCCATCGACGTCCAGTGGCTCAGCGTCGGCCGCCTCGCCTTCGGCATCGGCTGGAACGTCCAATTCCGCGACGGGCGCTTCCCCCCCTGGGACGAGGGCACCTGGGGCGCCTTCCTCGAGCTCCTGGCCTGGACGCGCCCACACTGGCTCCGCTACGGCGTCAACTTCGGCCACTGGGAGCCGAACAACGACGACGGCGACCCCTCGCACATGAACTGGGACGGCTTCGCCTTCCGCTCCGCCGCCATGCGCCACCACTACCGACTGCTCGACCTGTGCCAGCAGCGCGGGATCGACGTCCTGTGGGCCAACTGGGGATGCGGCGACCGCGCCACCGGCGGCGGCAAGTGGCTCGCCGAGAGCGTCCACACCCCGCCCAAGCCCGACCCCGCGGCGCCCGACACCGACGACGACCCCTTCAACGACGCGCCCTACGACCCCGCCGAGCTCGCCGAGAGCCTCACCGCCTGCATCCACCACCTAAAGGTCGTCCGCAAGTACTCCTGCGTCAAGCAGGTCTCGCTGTGGAACGAGCCGAACCTCTCGGAGTCCTACAACTCGCCGAGCGCCTTCTACCCCGAGGCCTTCTGGGGCTACCACAACGCCCTGGCGCGGCACCTGCGGCGGCTCGGGCTCCGGGGCAGCGTGCGGATCCTCGGCCCCGAGACCTCCACCCGCAGCTACGCCGCGCTGCCGGCGCTGGCCGGCGCCCTGCGCAGGCACTCCAAGGAGGTGGACGTCCTTGCCCACCACGACTACCTCGGCTACGCCGACTACCACCGCATCGACCGCGGCGAGCCGCTGAGCCGCGCCGCGGCCGCCTACGCCAGGCTGCGCCGCAGCCGCGCGCGCCGACCCATCGCCATCACCGAGCTAGGCAACATGGGCAACGGCGCCGGCGAGGTCGCCGGCGACCAGGCCGTCTGGGCCGGCTCGCTCTCGACCTGCCGACTCGTCGTCGAGGGACTCAACCACGGCGTCGGCGGATTCCTGCGATGGGAGTTCAAGCCCTACGGCGCCTCGTGGCAGAACTTCGGCGCGCTGACCACCGTCTCGATGGAGCACCAGTTCCAGCCCTACCGCCCCGTCTTCTTCCCCCACGCGCTCGTGTGCCGCGGCGCGCTCAAGGGAGCCGTCGTGCTCAAGACCCTCGTCGCCGGCGGTCGCGACGAGAACCGCGTGCCGCGCGTCGCCTGCGCCGCCATGCACCTGCGCGGCGTGGGCAAGGCCCTGCTGCTCGTCAACGACGGCTTCCAGCCCAAGACCGTCGCCCTGCGCTTCAGCCGACGCATCCCCGGCCGCGACGCCTTGCGCTTCGGCCACTTGTCCTACGGCGCCGACCTGCCCGCCACCCTCACGAGGCACCCCGAGGTGACGCTCACCGCGGGCCAGGCCACGCTCACCCTCGCGCCGCGCAGCGTCCACGCCCTCTCGACGCTGGCCGACTTCGCGAAGGTCGAGCCGCTGCCGCCCATGCCGCCCCGCGAGGAGCCGCGCTACAGCCTGCGAGAGGTCGCCGGCCGCAGGCAGCGGGTCGCCCTCATGCGGTTCAACGCCGACTACGACTGGCGCGTCTGGCAGAGCACGGCCGGGCACACCGCCCTCTCGACCGCGCCCGAGCACGGCAAGCCCGACAACCGCGTCTGCCGCATCGCCTACGACCTCGTGGGCGTCCGACCCGGCGGGCGCGACGAGCACGTCGTCGCCCACACCGACCTCCTGCTCGACGGCCGCCCCCGCCACGTCGGCCTCCGAGTCAAGGGCGACGGCAAAGGCCACAGCCTCACCGTCGTGTTCCTCGACGCCAAGGGCGAGGTCTTCGAGCGCGCCGACCGCACGGCCGTGACCTGGACAGGCTGGAAGCGGGTCGAGACGGCCCTCGACACCTTCCCCGACGGCTGGAACCACTGGAGCGGCGACGGCGTGGTGGACTACCCGCTCCACGGCTTCGGCCTCGTCCTCACCTCCGCCTCGCCCGACTTCGCCGGCCGCGGCCTCCTCGAGCTCGACGACGTCCAGATCGTCGCCTCGGTGGCGCCGAAAGCCCCCTAGCCCGCATTTCTCACCAGGTTTTGTCGTGGACGCCACAACGACATGCCAGG
>CBFDBL010000303.1:0-7498 GCA_965603035.1 uncultured bacterium | reverse complement strand
GTCGGCCCGCTCCGAGAGGCCCACGGTCGCCTGGCCTGTGGCGGCGACGCGCCCGACGCGGCCGATGTCGATGCCGTGGGCGGCGGCCAGGGCAGCGACCGACGTCGGCGGCGTGCCCTCCAGCGCCCACGTCGCGCTCGCCGTCTGCACGCCCTTGCGCTTGCGCAGCCAGGCGAAGAGGCCGGGTGCCTTGCCGGCGAGCTTCGCGAGCTTCCAGCTCTCGCCTTCGGCGCTCGCCTCGAAGGCCAAAGCGTCGCCCGAGTCCTTCCACGCCAACAGGCTCAGGTCGCGGACCGTCTCGCCCGCGGCGGTCGCGCGGCCGGCGCCGAGATGGGCGGTGGCGGTGTACCACTGCCCGCCGTCGTCCTCTGCGCGCCGCTGCCAGCCGCCCTCGACGCTGAGCGTGACGCCCTCGGCGGCGACCTGGTGCCCTGCCACGGCGACCGCCACCGAGCCGCGCAGCAGCGCGACGCGGGCCTTGAGCTGCTCGTAGCCCGGCTCCCGCTCGAACGCCGCCTGGAGCTCGAGCTGTCCGCGGAGCCGGACGGGCAGCTCGTTGAGCCGCGGCACCCGCCTGGGCCGACGGACGACGACGGACGGTGGCTCGACGGTGAGTGTCGGCGCCCCGGGCTCGGGCGCCGGCTGGGGCAGCGGGAGCGACGCCAGGAGCGCGGCGATCGAGGGCAGCCGCCCATCGAGCAGGAGGCGTGTCTTCTGCGCCTCCGAGCCCGCGTTGCCCGTGAGGTGGAGCGTGCCGCCGGCGACCTCGGCCCTCAGGTCCACCGCGACGGCGCCGTCGCCGACGTGGAACACCGAGCCGCGGACGGGCACCCGCAGGGGCACGCCCTCGAGGTCGAGCACGAGGGCGCAGGCCCGCAGATCCACGCGGTCGAAGGGGAGCTCGCCCGCCTCGCCGGACGTCTCGATGGCGCCGAGCGGCCCGAGGTCCAGCTCGCCGCCGCGCAGGGCCATCTCGACCTCGGCGCCCGTGACCTCGACGGTGCCGACCCGGCCCCCGAGCAGCGACGAGAGCCGATAGAGCACGGCCAGCGAGCCCGCGCGGGCGCGGCCCTGGCGGTCGAGCCGCACGTTGGCCACCTCGGCGCTGCGCAGCGATACGGCGCGCACCTCGAGCGACGCGCCCCGCAGGCCCAGCGCGCGCAGCGACCCCACCGCTCGCCGCTCCACGAGGCCCGGCAGCACCGCCACGTCGGCCACCAGCGCCGCCGCGGCGCACAGACCCACCACCCGCACGCCGCGCCGCATCCATTTCGCCGTCGTCTTCATTGCCGCTCCGCCTCGACGGGCGGGCCACTCCGGCCCCCCCGCAGTGTACCGCGCCGCCGCGGCGCGATCAACCGGCCGCGCGCGCCACCGCCCGAGCTGCGAGGCTGGGGCCCGCGCTCACCCGCCATTTGCTTCCCCGGCCGGGCGTGCGCTATGATGCGCCGGGAGACATGTGGCCATGGCAGGACGGACGGGGATATGCGGGCTCGTGGTGCTGGCCGCGTCGGCGGCCCTGGGTGCCGGGGTGCGCGATCTGGAGGCGCCGTCGGGCGCCTGGCGCTTCGCGAAGGGTGCGACGGGGATCGTGCGCGAGGCCGCGGTCGGGGAGTCGTGGGCGGGGCACGGCACGCTGACGCTGCGGGTCGGCCTCTCGCATAGGACGGTCCACTTCGTGCGGCTGTTCGCCTACGTGGTGACAGGCGACGCGCTGTGGTACCAGACGGCGCAGGCCGTGGCCCTGGGCAGCACGCGTCGGCGGGCCGTGGCGTTCGACCTGACGCCTGGCAGCGGCGACTGGGTGCCGCGCGGCCACATGCGGCCGTGGGACGCTGGGGCGACTCGCCAGGTCCGCGCGGTGGGGCTCAAGGCCTACTGCAACGGGGGGTTCACCGGCTCGGTGATCGTCGAGCAGGTCGCCCTGCGTCGGCGGACGGCGGCGCGGCGCGAGCGTCTGCGGCTGGTGGACTTCGAGGCGTCGCGCCGCGGCCGCGCCGGCGAGCGCTTCGAGATCCGCTTCCGCCTCTCCCGCGATTTCGCGAACCCCTTCGACAGCAAGTCGGTCCGGGTCGAGGGCCTGCTCGAGCCGCCGGGCGACGCGACCGACTACCGCCTGGTGCCGGGCTTCTACACCCAGCGGCACGCGCGCCGGTGGGAGGGCGAGGGCGCGGGCCGGCTCGTGCCGGCGGGGCCGCCTCACTGGTGCATCCGCTTCTGGCCCGAGCAGGCGGGCCCCTACCGCTGCCGGATCGTGGTGCGTGCCGCCGACGCCGAGGCGCGCGTGCCCTGGAGCTTCACGGTAGACAAGAGGAACCCGGGGCCGTCGGCGGAACGGCAGCCCGACTCCCGCCTGAAGGCGGGGACTCCGAACGGCGCACAGTGGCGGCCGACGCCGGGCGACTACGTGATCGAGCACGACTACAACGGCCGCGACACCATCTACATCCACCGGCCCGGCGGCTGGCGCGCCGACGCCCGCACGCCGAACGCCGGGCCGATCCACGCCTGGCGAGCCCCCATCGAGTGGACCGAGCGCTGGGGCGGGTACGGCGGACTCGGGCGGGTGAACCTCGCGGTGGCCTCGGCCTTCGACGAGCTGCTCGACCAGGCCGCGGCAGGCGGCGGCCGACTGCCCCTCGCGCTGACCTGCGACGAGCCCTTCGGCGAGCGCGCCAAGTTCAACTGGAAGGACAACCCGCTCGCCAAGGCCAACGCGGGGCCCCTCGAGGCGCCCAGCCGATTCTACAGCGACGAGGCCGCCTGGGCGCACTTCACCTCCATGTCCCGCTACATCCTCGCGCGCTGGGGTGGCCATCCCGCCGTCGCGAGCTGGGAGCTGTGGTGCACCATGCCCGCCAACGGCGCCGACCGCTGGCACGCGCGCGCCGGCGAGCACCTGTCGACCTGGCGGCTCGGCCCCAAGGACGTCCGCAGCCACCACCCCCAGACCGTGCCGCCCGCCTCCCTCGCCCTGCTCAACACCTTCCGCGAGCGCGAGATGCACGCCCGCGACCAGTGGATGAAGCACCAGGTCATCCGCTCCACCGCCGAGAGCCTCCGACGAGTCCAGCACCACGCCACCGACGGCGACGACGCACTCGAGGTCCTCGCCCGATACCCCGGCGAGGCCGCCATCTGGCGCCGCGTCGAGAAGGACTGGCATACCTACGACCGCCTGGCATTCGACGTCTTCGTGCCCGCCAACGCGCCCAACGACATGCGCGTCATGGTCTACCTGCGCGACGGCGACCTGTGGTGGTACGAGACCCTGCTGCCCACCTTCCTGCGGCCGGGCGACTGGACGAAGCTGCTGGTGGACCTCAGCGGCGAGATCACGGCCTGGGAGCCCAAGGGCCACGCCAAGGTCTTCGACCGCTACGCCCTCCAGCGGGTCCGGGTGCTCGGTCTCCGCGTCTTCGGCCACCGCCCGTACCGCGGGCCGCTCTACCTCGACCAGATCCAGCTCTGGCGCGACCCCGCCCGCCGGCGACGTCGCGTCAAGGTCACCCACGTCGAGCCCAGCGCCGTCACCATCCCGCGGTACGGGACCTTCGAGCTGACCTTCCGCCTCTCGGAGACGTTCTCGAACCCCTTCGACCCCGAGGTCGCCGACGTCGTCGGCCACTTCACGGCGCCCAGCGAGCGCAAGGTCAGGGTGCCCGCCTTCTTCTACCAGGAGTACGAGCGGCACCTGGTGGACGGCAAGGAGATGCTCACGCCGAAGGGCCGGCCCTGCTGGAAGCTGCGCTTCACCCCCACCGAGGCCGACGCCGAGGCGAAGAAGAGCGTCTACACCTACTCGGTGACCGTCAACGGCCAGGAGCTGCCGGCGATCAGCGGACGCCAGTTCGTCTCCATCCCGTCGGACCGCGGCGGCTTCGTCCGGCGCTCGGGGAAGGACCCCCGGTACTTCGAGCTCTCGAGCGGCCAGTTCTTCTATCCCATCGGGATGAACCTGCGGTCGCCGAGCGACAACCGCAAGCCCTACTCGCCGCTGGGCTACGAGCTGCCCGAGGGCAAGGGCACGTTCATCTACGACGAGTACTTCAAGAAGATCGCCGAGAACGGGATGAACTGGGCGCGGATCTGGCAGTGCCCGTGGTGGTGCGGCCTCGAGTGGACACGGAAGTGGCCCGGGTTCCAGGGCATGGGTCGCTACAACATGGAGAATGCCTGGCGCTTCGACTACTGTCTGGAGCAGGCGGCGGCCCGCGGGATCTACGTCCAGGCCTGTCTGACCAACCACGGCCAGATCGTCATCGCCAAGAACATCGACCGCCAGTGGGACGACAACCCGCTCTACAGCGGCTGCGGCGAGGGCGGGCCGCTCAGCGACGCCTCCGACTTCTACACCCACGCGACGGCCCGCAAGCTCTTCCGCCAGCGCCTGCGCTACACCGTCGCGCGCTGGGGCTACAGCCCCCACCTCATGGCCTTCGCCATCTTCAGCGAAATGGAGTTCACCAAGGCCTACTGGAACGACGCCGGCGCCGCCCATCAGCTCCAGGGCAACACGGTCTGCCCGCCGGTGAGCCGGTGGGTGGGCGAGATGGCGGCGTACCTCAAGGGCATCGACCCCTTCGGCCACCTGGTCACCACCCACTTCTCCCACCCCTGGCGCGGCGCCGACGTGTGGGAGCGGCGGGAGCTCGACTTCGTCCAGTCCAACGCCTACAGCGGCTTCGCCGTCTGGAAGGGCCTCCAGGGGGCCGAGCTGTTCCGCCCGATCTCCCGAGGCATCGACCACTACTACGACGACCTGATGAAGCGGTTCGACCGCCCCGTCCTCATCGCCGAGTACGGCGGCCACTGGATGAAGAACCCCAAGGACGTGCTCGACGCCGAGCTGCACTGCGGCACCTGGGCCTCGCTGACCTCCCACCTCGCCGGCGCCACAGGCTACTGGTGGTGGCTCCACGTCCACTACCAGGACCGCTACGCCCACTTCCGCGCCGCCGCGCGCTACATGGCCGGCGAGGACCGCCGCGGCCAGGACCTCGGGCCCGCGCAGCCCCCCGTCCACTCGCCCAGCCGCTACCTGCGCGCCCGCGCCCTCAAGAGCGACAAGGTCGCCTACGTCTGGGTCTACGACCCCCGCATCCACGACGACCTCGACGACGGCCGCCCCGTCGAGGGCGCCCGACTCGACCTCCCCGACATGGACCCCGGCCGCTACCGCATCGAGTTCTGGAACACCTACACCGGCCAGATCACCGCCCGCCGCGAGGCCAACCACGACGGCGGCACGCTCCGCATCGACCTGCCGACGGTGGACAAGGACATCGCCCTGAAGATCAAGCCCGCCGGCTGAGCAGGGCCGGCGGCCAGTGCCCTGTGGACGGCAGTTGGGGTCGAAGGACGCGCACACCCCAGCCTTGGGCCCGAGAGGCTATGCGGGCGTCGCCCAGAGGGAACGGCGGAAACCGCAACGAACACAACGAACCCGTCTCGGGCCGGTGGGCGTCCGCTCAGCCGGTGTTCCTGCGCAGTTCGAGCGGGACCTCGATCTCGCCCTGTCCCCCGTAGAGGATGCGCTCGCCGTTGAGCACTGGCCACCACATGCCCGCCTCAGTACGCAAACTGGAAGCGGACAGGAGGATGTACCGCGTGTCGTGAGCGAACCTGGCGTCGGGATGCAGGTCGATCCAGACCAGGATCGTCGGCTCCGCGATCTCGAAGCGCCGTGCGTCCTGCTGGTCTCCGTCGGTAAGCACGTCCTCCGGGCCGATCTCCTTGGGATGAATGTGCACCAGCACGTGGTCGGCCATCGAGTGGCCCTCCTACGACATGGGTCGGCATGGGATGCGTGACGTTCCGCACGCGGCCGCGCTGAAACCTGGCTATGCTCGCGCTGCGGCGCGACCTACTCTCACCCCGCCTTGGGCTGAGGGATGAGGGTCTCGGCGATGACGCGGATCGACGTGACCTGGATGGTCTGGTCGCCGACCTGCTCGCCCTCGACCACGACCATCTTGCGGCAGTAGAACTCCAGTTCGTAGTCAAGCTCCCACGGGTGGCGTTCGTTGAGCTTCAGCTCGACCTCGTCCTTGTGGGTCTGTAGGACGTAGTCCGGGCCTTCGCTCTTGCTGCCAATCCGCCCGTGCCTGACGTACACCAGTCCGGCTAGCTTCTCCACGATCGCGTCCTCCTCTCCTGGCAGTGGCTCCTGAGCGGCGCAGAGCACGTCGCTCCGACCGCTGGCACGGCATGCTGGCATTCAGCACGCAAGGTGGACAGTGAACGAGTTGGAGCAGTCGATCCCCCAGAAGTGGTAGGTGACAGCGTAGCGCTCCCCGTCGGCCAGGCGCGAGGCACTCAGGACAAGGGTGTTGTCCCCCCGGAGCATGTCCCCCGGCTCGATCCGTGTGGACACCGGGTCGTATAGCGTGATGGCGACCCGCTGGTCGACGATCTTCCCTGCCGCGTCCCTTACCTCCCACAGGTGGACCGACTGCGGGTTCCCTGCCGTCACGGTGACCATCTCGTCGCCGCTGTTGGTGATGAACGCGGCCACGGGCACCATCGCCACCGGCCGGGGTGGCAGCGGCGGCTCCAGGTTCACATGGATATCCGGCGGGCACCACAGTTTGCCATTCACCGACATGGGCACCTCCTCTCTCCGAAGGGTCTGCGCAGCCACCTGGTGAGGGGAAGCCGTCCCGGTGCTGCTGCGCCGGAAGTGAACAGGAGGTCGATGCCGCTCCCTTGCTGCGGCGTGTAGCGATCCCTCCTGAGCAGGTCCCCCAAGGCAGACAGATGGTAGCACAACGGGCGAGTCACCCGCAAGAGGAAAACCAGGAATCGCGCCTCGGATCGCCGGGTCACTTGGCCGCCGCATTGGTGGCACCGGAGGCCCAGAGCGCCAGCAGGTTGGCGAGCAGGCGGGCGGTGGTGATGCCGCCGCCGTTTTCCTGCCTTGACTCCCCCTTCCGCTCGTGGTCTGATGGCGCCCGGCGAGCCGCTCCTCCACCGCCCCCCGGGAGCATACGCATGCGCTGGCTTCCCCCCGCAGTCTGTCTCTGCCTGCTCGCCGCGGGCTGTGCCCAGCGGCCCGCTACGGCGGCCCCGGCCGTGCCGCCCGACCATTGGGGCAGGAACCTGGTGGCGAACCCGGGCTTCGAGCTGGATGCCGACGGCGACGGGCGGCCCGACGGCTGGAACCTGCCGCAGGGGCAGTGCGCCTGGGAGGGCGAGCAGCCGGCGGCGGGCGAGCGGTGCCTGCGGTTCACGAATACCGACAAGGCGAACTACCGGCTGGTGACGGCGCCCGTGGCGATCCTGCCGGGCGTGCGCTACCGCATCGCGGCGACGGTGCGGGGCAAGGACGTGCGCGACGGCGACGTCCACCAGCAGGGCGCGGGGCTGTGCATCGAGTGGACCGACGCCAAGGGCACGTGGCTCGGCGGCCACTACCCAAGCTGCAAGGGCGGGACCTTCGGCTGGACGCGGCTCGAGGGCGAGACGGTGGGCGGGATGGCGGGTCCGTACTACGACC
>CBFDBL010000302.1:0-7531 GCA_965603035.1 uncultured bacterium | reverse complement strand
CCCGGGCTGATGCAGCATGTACCGCTCGTCGTAGACCAACCCAGTCTTCGTCATGGCAGAGCTCCTCGCACGTCGTGGGCGCTCGGCGTTATCGGCGCTTGATCTCGAACTTGCGTTGGATCACGAGTTGGTCTTCGGCGTAGAGCTTGACCTCGTACTCGTCGGTGTCGCCGGACTCGATGAGCTGTTCGGGGCTGAAGGGGAAGCCCCGGCTGCCGTCCCGGGCGGACCACTCGAACTGCGTTTCGGCGAGCACGTCGTCGTCGCCCTTTCGCGTGACGGCCAGCCGGTATACGTTCCTTGCCGCCGTACGGGGCAGGCGGACGACGGCGAGCATCTTCTCCTCGCCGGCGCGGAAGTGATCGGTGAATTCCAGCCTGTCGGCCGCGCCCCGAAGCAGGCTCGACGGCAGGCTGCTGCGATCTCCGGTCAGCGAACTCAGGACGAGCGTGAAGCCCCCGAACCGGCCTGACACCATCGACCGCGCGGCCACGCGGGAGAGGTGAGCCTCGGCCCCGTGCTTGAAAGCGAGACGCCCATGCGGCCCCCCGCCACGACCCCCCGAGCCCGGCCCGCGGCCGCGCGCCGCCGACGGGCGAGCCGCGCCTTCACCCTCGTCGAGCTGCTGGTGGTCATCACCGTCATCGCCATCCTCGCCGGCATGCTCATGGCCGCGCTTGCCCACGCGCGCTGGGTCGTCCGCATCAAGGCCACAAGCCAGCTCCTCACCCAGATCGGCATGTCCGTCGCGCAGTACGCCGACGCCTACGGCGAGGCGCCGCCCGAGAAGGCGCCCGGCAACCTCCGCAGCTCCGAGTGCCTCGCCCTCTTCCTCGGCCGCGGCCTGCTCGGCGGCGAGAAGTCGCTGTCGGAGGACCAGCGGAAGGCGATCCAGAGCAAGCGCGAGTTCCTCACCCTCAAGAAGAGCCTCGTCTTCGACCACGACGACAACGACTACGTCGAGCTCATCGACGCCTGGGGCCTGCCCATCGTCTACAACCGCCCCAGCTTCCCCGGCAGCTCCACCACCTGGGCCGACGCCAACGACCCGCCGCACAACCCCGCCAGCTACGACCTGTTCTCGTGCGGCCCCCAGGCGAGCCGCATCCCCGAGCTCGGCGGGCAACTGCCCAACGTCGGGGCCTTCGAGCAGGCGGCCGTCAGCCCCCACGGCAACCCCCAGAGCAGCGACTTCAGGTACCTCTACCAGTACGAGCACCGCAAGGTCGGCCGCCGCGTCAACGAGTACATCGGCAACTGGTAACGCGAGAGGACCCGCGCCATGCGCACGACGCACCCCCAGCCAGCGGCGAGGCGGCGAGCCACCGCGGCCTTCACCATGGCCGAGATGCTCGTGGTCATGGCCATCATCACCATCCTCGCCGCCTCGCTCGCCGTCGTCATCCCCCAACTGCGCAAGCGCGCCATGACCCAGCGCGCCAAGAGCGACATCCTCGGCATCGCCAACGCGCTCGCACTCTACCACGACGACTTCAGGGCCTACCCCTCGGCCCGCTACGACGCCTCGTCCGACCCGCACGCCGACAAGGTGCTCTACAAGGCACTCACCGACCGCAACTACAACGGCCCGAACGTCGGCTGGGCCAGCGCGAACGACCAGTGGCCCTTCATCACCGACGCCGCGCGCGACGCCGAGCGCGTCCTCGACCCCTGGGGCCTGCCCTACTTCTACATCTCCCACACCGACTACCTCTACGGCGTGCGCGTCAGCGACGGCGTCGAGGACATGACCCCGTACGGCACGACCAAGCCCAACATCTTCGGCACGACCCCGCGCATCGACGACTACCGCAGCGACAGCAACCACGAGGAGCCGCCCAACGGCACCGGCAGCTCGCTCGACTACTACGGCCCGCCGCCCAAGATGGACGAGTTCTTCAACCCCGACACGATCCAGGTCCACACCAAGGGCGCCGACCAGCGCACCGACGTGGACGACGGGGACGAGGACCACATCGACGCCTGCGACCGCGGGACCGATGACGACGACGTGAACAACTACGAGGAATAGCCGCCAGGGAGACCGCCATGCGCGCCACCCGCCCAGCCCGAGCCCGGCCCGCCCGACGGCCGCTGCGGGCCTTCACCCTCATCGAGCTGCTGGTCACCATCGGCATCATGATCTTCGTCCTCGGCATCGTCGTCGTCGGCTTCCAGGCCATGTTCCGCAACGTCGGGGTGCGCTCCGGCTCCCGCGTGCTCCGCGCCGCCGTCGACAGCGCGCGGGTCCGGGCCATCCAGCAGCGGCGCCACATCCGCTTCGAGGCGCAGCTCATCCCGGGCACGACCACGCACCAGTGGCACGTCGTGGCCAACGCCGGCGACACGGCGCAGGAGTGGAAGGAGCTGCCGGACTTCGTGGCCGTGGCGACCAACGCGGGCCAGGGCGGGGCCGACGGGCGCAGCGGCGACTACCGCGGCGCCGTGGGCAACGCCGCGGCCGACGAGACCGGCGACGTGGTCCAGCGCATCGCCGTCACCTTCGGGCCCAACGGCTCGATCCGCCGCTGGGTGCTCGGCGGCGTGCGCCAGAGCAGCGGGGCCTACCCCGACGTCACGAGCAGCGGCACGAACCCGCCGACGGGGATGTTCTCGCTGCGGCTGACCAACATGCGCGACGCCCACAGGGGCATGGCCTCTGGCCTGGCGGCTGCTTCCATCCCGCTCACCGGCGGCATCCAGCCCTACGATGCCGAAAGCGAGTCCTTCTAGCGAGGGAGCCTCATGCGCCCACTCCGCGCTCGAACCTTGACACTCGACACTCGACACTCGTCGCGCCGCCGCGGCGCGGCGGGGGTGACCCTCGTCGAGGTCGTCATCGCCATCTTCATCCTCACGGTCGGCGTGCTCGGGATCATCGCGCTCGTCCCCACCGGCTACCGGCTCGGCCAGCGGGCCTTCGACCGCAGCGTCGCCGCCCTGGCCGCGCGCGACGCCCTGCCCCGCCTCATGGCCGAGCTCAAGAGAACGCCCATCCCCGCCGTCAAGCACCCCACCAGCTCCCAGAGCCTCCACAACATCGCCGAGCGCGACCGCATCGGCACCATCTCCGCCGTGGACGCCATCACCAAGCTGCGCTGCAAGACCCGAGGCGGCACCACCAACCCCAACTACGCCAGCCCCAGCACCGTCAACTACTACCTCGTCATGACCTCCGGCGCCGCCAGCGGCAAGCTCTACCGGATCACCGGCGCCGGCGGCAACCAGCTCACCTGCTCGAGCGCCAAGTTCCGCACCTCGAGCGGCAAGTCCGGCGACCCGATCCGCGTCGGCGACCACTACGCCATCATCGGCAGCACGTCCCCGGCCGCCAGCAAGTGCTTCCCCATTACCTTCCTCACCCAGGGCGCCAGCAACCGCACCCACGAGTGCGCCACCCACGGCAACCGCCGGCCCCACCGCGAACAGTCGGGCAACCCCCCGTGGGAGTACAGCTACGGCTGCGTGCTCAGCGCGCCGTCCAAGGAGATGGAGAAGCTCCACCGCGTGGACGTGTTTGTCTACCGCGCGTTCGACCCGAGCCAGCCGGTGGACCGCCAGCAGCGGCCGGCGGGCCACTTCGTGACCTACGTCTCGTACTTCGACGACTACGCCAACCCGTAAGGCGACCGGAGGCCTGCGATGCACCAGTCCCGCTGCCAGCGACGCTCGGGCGGCTTCACCCTGGTCGAGGCGCTCGTCGCCGTCGGCCTCACGACCATCCTGATGTGGGGCCTGCTCCAGCTCTACGCCTCGGCGACGCGGTTCAGCTCGACGGTGACGATGGAGGCCGAGCTGTGCTCGGCGGGCCGCGCCGTGCTCGAGCGCATGGTCCGCGAGCTCAGCTCCGCCACCGTCCGCGAGACCTACGACCTCCAGATCACCGGCGGCGACCTCGGCTCGGTGTCCTTCCACGCGCCCGTCGGCGACGACGGCGAGATCGTCCACATCGACTACTACATCTGGGACGACGACGGCAAGAACGTGCTCATGCGCCGCGAAGGCTCCACGTCGGCCTCCTTCGGCCTCAACGTCGAGAACTTCAAGGTCACCTGCATCGACGCCGACGGCGGCTCGTTCACCGGCTCGAAATCGTTCACCAACGAGCTGCCCATGGCCGTCAGCCTCGAAATCCTGCTCAGCGACCGCAACCACCGGGCCACCATCGCCCTCTCGAGCAGCGCCTTCCTGCCCGGGAGCGGCCTCTAGACGCGCCGAAGGCAGCCGAGACTCCGCCGGCGGGGCCACCAACGCAAAGGGAGTGCCTGAACCATGCGACCCTCGAGCACCCGACGACGCGCGACCGCCCTCGTCATCACCGTGGGCCTCCTCGCCGTCCTCGCCGTCATCGGATTCGGCTTCGCCGTCCTCATGAAGCTCCAGCACACCACCGCCGGATACTTCCAGGCCTCGGCCAGCGTCGACATGCTCTCACACGCCGTCTTCACCTACGCCGTCCGTGACATCCGGCACGCCTGGTCCAACGGCAAGGCCGCACAAGCCGGCCTCCTCGCCCTCAAGCCCTACCCCACCGGCGCCATCTCCATGGCCACCGAATCGCCGCAGAACCCCTGGTACTCCGCCGCAGGGATGGACTACGACCCCAACTCCGGCGTTGCCGACTTCGTCGGCTGGGGCCTCTACAGGGACTCCAGCAGCGGCCTGACCCGCGGCCGCTACTGCAACCTCGCGTGCAACTCCTACGCCCTCGTCCACAACGTCCTCGGCGACCGCATCGCCATCTCCTGCGCCAAGGTGCTCGACGCCGCCAGCAAGATCAACCTCAACGACGACTTCGACAACGCCCGCCTCACCGCCATCCTCGACACCCTGCTCGACGAGCTCATGATCAACGACGCCACCATCGACAGCTCCCCCACCTCCCTCTCGGCCAGCACCCTCGTCAGCAACCGACCCGCCAACGGCTACCCGACCCTCGACGAGCTCAGGGACCTCAGCGGCATGACCCCGCGGCGCTTCGACGTCCTCAAGCACTACGTCACCGTCTACTCGTGGCCCCACGACCCGCCCAGCGTCCAGGGCTTCACGCCCTGGAACGTCCACCCCGACGGCTCGGGCGGCCTCGACGCGACCCGCGACAAGCGGCGCAGCCCGATCAACATCAACACCGCTCCGCCCGAGGTGCTCGTCGCCGTCATCGCCAACATCAAGGCCCGCAACGGCAGCTACCTCAAGGACATCGCGGGCATGATGGACAAGATCCGCCGGACCGCCACCTGGATCGTCCGCAAGCGCGACCCCGAGAACCGAGCCCACTGGCCCAACAGCACCTTCCACGGCACCTGGAATAGCTGGCTCATCGCCGCCGCCTACAGCGCCAACACCAGCAGCGTGCGCACCCGCAGCGTCCAGGGCTGGCGCGCCTACCCCATCGGCCCGTTCGACTGCTGGAACGAGGTGGTCGACTTCCTCTACGGGCTCACCGACCCCGCCAGCACGGGCGTCGCCGACGACCCCTTCCCCGCCGGCGAGACCGCGCCCCTCACCGCCGACCAGGCCGAGACCATCCTCGCCGCCGTCAACCCCAACACCTCGCCCACGCTCGTCCCGCGCAACACCTACCACATGGCCTGGACGCGCCTGCGCAAGGACCACCAGGTCGAGCAGCGCCTGCGGAAGGGGAAACAGAGCGACCCCTCCGCCGTCTGGATCCGCGGCACCAACGACCTGGCCAGCAGCGGCTACACCCTCCCCTTCTGCTTCTCGTCGATGGGCCGCTTCGAGATCTTCTCGCGCACCTTCGCCTTCACCAAGGCCGACGTCGGCCTCGTCAACACCGCCAGCAACTACGCCCTCGCGTGCAGCGGCAAGGCCTGGGGCACCACCCCCGCCCAGTGGCGCGGCTACTCCGTCCTCATCTACGACGGCCAGGGCAAGGGCCAGCTCCGAGGCATCGTCAACAACACCGCCAACACCCTCACCGTCGCCAAATGGAGCACCGCCCTCGCGACCGCCGGCGACAACCGCTCCCGTTTCTACATCCTCGGCCCGGGCGCCCTCCTCGACCGCGTCGGCGCCGGCATCTCCGTCGTCTCCACCAGCCCCCACATCCTCCGCGACAACGGCGCCGGCTCCATCCCCATCGACTGGGAGAACGACCAGTGGAACGGCTACCGCGTCGTCGTCTACCGCACCGACGCCGCCGGCTCCGCCGTCTATGACGACACCATCCAGGAACGCATCATCATCGACACCGTCCACCACGCCTCCGCCGCCGACGAGCTCATCCTCTCGCCCGAGCTCGACACCCGCCTCAGCCAGGGCAGCGCGTGGGCCTACATCATCCTCGGCAGCTACGGCAACGTCGCACACGACGCTGCCCTCAAGGCATACGACGTCATCCACCACACCTCGCAGAAGGACTTTGCCCCCGGCAACTCCCTGCCCGCAGGCTCCGCCCACGTCGTCGCAGGCCCCAACCCGCTCGACCTCAACGTCGCCTCCGCCGAGGAGGACGGCTGGCTCGCCGTCGAGACCGAGGACAGCCAGGTCACCCACTTCAAACTCGACTTCGACAATCCGAGCCTCCAGCCCACCGCCGGCGTCCGCATCGGCGGCAACGTCGCGAGCGCCGTGGACCTCTTCAACGGCGGCTGCATCACCCCCGAGGGCATCTACCTGCCCGACAACTCCACCAAGTACATCACCTACCGCACCGCCGACAACATGGTCACCAGCGGCCGCGACGATGGCGGATTCGTCGCCTTCTGGTTCCGACCCGACCAGGAGTGCCTCGACGGCACCACCCGCACCCTCCTGCGCATCAAGGGGCTCACCGCGCAGGCCGACATCCGAGTCGTCATCGACGCCACCAAGAACCTCAAGGTCATCGTCCGACAGGACGACGTCACCTACGGCTCGCTGAACATCCGGCCCGGACCGGCACTCCGCACCGTGAAGTACAGGATCGAGGAGCGCTACAGCGCACCGTACTCCGTCCAAACCGAGAAGTGGCAGGCAGGCGAATGGCACTACATCGCCTTCGCCTGGTACGAGTGCTACAAGAACCAGGTCGTCAGCGAAGGCACCGGCGCAGACGAGGCCGACCACGTCGGCATCGAGACCGAGAACCCCGCCCGCCTCGACCCCCACCCCCAGATGTCCGGCGCCATCCGACTCTGGGTGGACGGCAACGACACCGGCCTCCGCACCGTGGACGCCTTCAACATCAACCCCCCCGCCGACGGCGGCTACCTGTGCATCGGCGACAGCAGCGCCGGCGTCTCGCCCGCAGGCACCCTCGACGGCATCATCGCCAAGCAACACAACGACAGGAACCTCAACCCCGGCACGATCGGCGTCACGATCGCCAAGCCCAACGCACGCTACTACGGCTACCCCACGCGCGCCTGGGGCTACTACCAGTCGCCCGCCATCTCCTTCCCCTCAGCCATCAGCGGCAAGCCCCTCTGCCTCGGCACCGTCACCTGGACCGGCTGGCAGCCCTACTACGGCACGAACCCCTGGGCCACGTGGAAAACCGACTACAACAACTACCCCATCTACGTCA
>CBFDBL010000301.1:0-7548 GCA_965603035.1 uncultured bacterium | reverse complement strand
CGCCGGCAAGCACCCCGACCTTGAGGCCCAGGCTCCGCACGAGGTCGTGGTCGCCGTCGCCCTCGTAGACGAAGTAGTGCTCGACCTTGAGGAACGACTGCCCCGCATACGCCGTGATGCGGACGCGGAACGGGCAGTCGCCCTTGACCTCGGTGCCCGCGATGGTCGACCCGACCAGGCGGTATCGGTAGCGGCCGTCGATCCGCACCACGGCGCGCAGCGGCCCGCGCGTCTCGAGCGTCACAGCGTCCACGGCCACCCGCGAGGGGTCCGGCCGGCCGCCGTCGACAATGCGGCTCATGGGCGGCGCGTCGCCCGCCGTCGGCGCGCAGAGGAAGTCCATGAAGTTGAGCCGCTTGCCCGCCGACGCGAAGACCTGCTTGCCTCGGAACGCCAGGGCATCGATGAAGCCGCAGCCGTCGCGACGGACGGTGACGGCCAGGGCGCCCGTGTCGAGGGTCACGGCGCCGTCGCGCTCGGCGGCCGCGATCCGCGCGGCAGGCGGAGGCTGCGGAGTGGCTGACCCGTAGTCGAGGACCCACCGCTGGGTCGCCGGCCTCGCCTGGAAGTCGAGGAGCACCCACTTGACGCTGCGGTCGGGCCACCACGCCAGCACCTGCGCCTGGAGCGGCACGGCGCGCCCGCCAGCGGTCAGCCGAAGCGTCGTCGCGTCGCGCAGCGCGCCCCGCGGCACAGGGAGCCCGCCCGTCACGGGGAAGGCCCGGCCGTCGCCCACGCCGGCCCACTCGACCGTGAGCGCGACCTGCCCGCCCATCGCCGCTGTGGCCGCGAAGGCCGCGCAAGCCAGGAGCGTCCATCTCATCGCAGCAGCTCCACTGCCAGAGACCCCACCGCCACCCGCGGGGGACGACGGGGCGGGGGTCACTTCTTGATGTGCACCTCGACGGCCTTGCCTGGCCGGGCGCCGATGCGGCGGGCGAGGCTGCCGCGGTGCACGGCCAGCTCGAGGCGGTCGAGGCTGTCGAGCAACGCCACGGTCTGTCCCTCGGGCACGTCGGCGTAGGCGCTGGCGAAGGTCGCGTCGGAGATCCGGCCGTTGACCCTGACGCTCAGCCGCTGGCCTGGGCGCACCTTGGCCGCTGCGACGAGCTTCCCCGGGATGTTGGTCACCACGTTGCCGTGGCGGTCCACCCGCACGACCATGCCCTTGAGCACGCCGCCGTCGAAGGCCGGCTCGGCGAGGGCCAGCGTCTTCATGGCGTCGGCCAGCGGCCCGACGCGGCTCAGCGGGGTGCCGCCGGCGAGCAGCGCGCCTGTGGGCACGAAGAGGTCGCGGCCGCGAAAGGTCTTCGACGGGGCGCGCTCGAGTGGGCGGTAGTCGGTGATGTCGCGCAGCTCGGCGATGCCCTCCTCGCGGGCCACGAGGGTGAGCAGGCCGTTGTCGGGCGCGACGTAGAGCCGGCCGGCCTTCGTGCGCAGGGCGATGGCCCGACGGTCGGCGCCCACCCCGGGGTCCACGATCGCGACGAAGACGGTGTCGGCGGGGAACTCCTTGGCGGCCAGTGCGAGGGTGACGGCTCCCTCGCGGACGTCGAACGGCTCGACGTGGTGGGTGATCGACTCGACCCGCACGCGGGGGTTCACGCGGTAGGCCGCGCCCTTGATGGCGCCGACGTAGTAGTCGCGGTCGCCGAAGTCGGTGAGCAGGACGAGCAGGTGCGCGCGCTCGGGTCCGGGCGGCGCCAGCTTCACCACGGGCGCGACGGCGGTCGGCTCGGGCGCGCGGACCATGTAGCGCTCGACCACCTTCGGCGGCTCCGGCGCCGGCTCGGGCGCCCCGGGCTTCGGGGCAGCCACGGCGGCCGGCGGGCGCTTCGGCTCGCGGGCCGCCTCGTCGCGGCCCCCAGGCAGGCACGATGTCAGGCCCATCGCCAGCGACACGACCAGCCCTGCGCGCATCCAGCTCATTCGCTCGGTCCTTTCGTCGTCACGTGGAGTGTCAGGTGCGACAGCCAGCCCTCGAGGCGGTAGGGCGACGGCAGGGGGCCGGCGCTGACGCCTCGCAGGAACAGCCGCCCCGCACGCGGCTCCCACCGGATCGCACTGTCGCGGAACGGACGGACCGCGAAGCGCACCGCCGCGAACCGCGCCTCGCCGCCCGGCCGCCACGGGCCGCTGTCCCACAGCAGGCGCCGGGCCTTCTCCCACACCACCACCCGCGCGCCGCCGCCCGCCGAGCGGGCCAGCACCACGCGGTAGACCCGCCCGGGCTCCAGGCCCGGCGGCATCGTGCCCTGGACCCGCCCGCCGCTCGCGTCCTGGAACCAGGCGGTCAGGCGCGGCGACGTCCTGGGCAGGTCGCCGTCGGGCTCGTGGTGGCAGAGGCGGAAGCCGAGCGACGCGTCGCCGCCGCGCAGCTCGAGCCCGATGGTGCCGTAGTGCGCGCAGCGCCCGACCTCGAGGTCCACGCTCAGGCCCCGCACCCTGGCGGCGTGCTCGCCGAGCGCCAGGGTGGCCGCCTCGACGTTGCCCGTGTACTCCGCCCTGCCCTGCTCGTCCTGGCTCCGGGTCAGCGCGAGCGGCGGCTCCCGGGCGAGCAGGTGCACCGACGGCCCCCGGGCGAGCGCGGCGAGGGCGGCCGCGGCGCGCACCGTGGCCGCCCTGTCGGGCAGCGGGCCGGCCGCGGGCGACTCGTAGGCCACGACCGTGTAGCGGCCGGGCGCGGGCCGGATGCGGACGCCGCTGGTCCCGTCGGGGACGCGCAGCGTCGTGGCGGCGCCCGCCGCGAGGGTGGCCAGGGGCGTCTCGCGGGCGCGCGCGCCCTCGAGCACGGCGACGGCGTCGCGCGCGGGGAGCTGGCCGATGTTGAGCACCGTCGCCGTCGCGTCGCCCACGTCCCAGCGCACCAGGAGCGCGGGGCGCAGGAAGTAGTCCTCGATCGCCTTGTCCACCGCCGCCGACAGCCGCGGCGGGACCTCGGGGAAGAAGGCCATCCCCGGCATCCCCGGGTACCGCGAGCGCAGGCAGGCGAACTGCCGGCGGACCTCCGCCTCCGTGGTCGCCCACCCCCGGCCGATGCCGAGCGCCGCGAGCGTCCTGTCGGCGAGGCCGTGCCTTGCCACCGCCTCCCAGCGGCCGAAGACGCCGTAGTGCCGCCAGTCGCCCGCGTAGCATTCGGCCAGCACGAGGTCGCTCGCCCGGAGGCCCGCGACCATGTCCTCGCCCTCCAGGCCGACGCAGTAGGGCACGATCAGCATCTCGGGCCGGCGGCGGCGCAGCTCGACGAGCGCCTTGCCCATCACCTGGTCGGCCTCCGTGCCGCCGCCGAGCTCGTCGATGAGGATGCCGCTGTGGCCCTGCTCGATGCGGCTCCACGGCACGACGTAGTCCTCGGGGGTCTTGCGCGTCTCGCGGTAGCAGGCGCCGCCCTTCCAGCGCAGGGCCGCGACGCCGCGGTGGCGCCAGCGGTGCGACGTGGCCTGCTCCTTGTCGTTCGCCATCACCGCCGTCACGTGGCGCTGGGCGAGCGCGCAGCCCCAGTAGACGAAGTGCAGCCGGCTCGCGGTCACCCAGGCCTCGCGTGCCGCCTTCATCCGCACCTGCCCGGCACTCACGCGGCACGTCACGGCCCACGGGCCGACCTCGTCGGGCACCCACTCGGCCACCACGCGGGTCGGCCCTCGGCGGCTGGCCTCGACCTCGATCGGCGGGCAGATCTCCCGCTCGGCCCCGCCAGGCTGCCGCGCCACGAAGTGGACCGTCGCGCGGCGCCCGACACGCTCGGCCGCCAGCACCCAGGCCGTGAGCCCGACGCGCTCGCCGCACAGCGGCATGGCCCGGCCGATGCGGAATCGCAGCGACAGGTGCGCGCCGACCACGCGCGGCGGCCGCGAGCGGCAGCCCGCCAGGGCCAGCGCGAGCGCCCCGGCCAGCCAGGCGAAACGGGAAAGTGGGACGGAGCTCAGCATCGGGGGGCGACTCAGGGGGCAACTCGCAGCAGGGATGACTGTATTCTACTGCCTCGCGCCCCCGCCGTCAATCCGCGCTGACGCAGAATCTAGCGGGAGCGGCCGGCGTCCACGATGGCCTCGGCGGCGTCGGGCGAGGCGCCGTCGTGGACCATGGCGCAGATAGCCCTCATCATGTCGAGGGTGCGGTCGTGCTGGAAGACGTTGCGGCCGATGCACACGCCGGCGCCGCCCGCGTCGAGCGCGCCCTGGACGTTGTCGAACACGGCGCGGTCGTCCTCGGCCTTCTCGCCGCCGGCGATGAGCACGGGGATGGGGCAGCCCTTGACGACCTTTCGGAAGCTGCGCTTCGAGCCCGTGTAGGTCACCTTCACGAGGTCGGCGCCCAGCTCGCCGGCGATCCGCGCCGCGTGGCTCACCGCCTCGGGGTCGCTCTCGCTCTTGAGCTTCTCGCCGCGGGTGTACATCATCGCCAGCAGCGGCATCCCCCACTCCATGCAGGCGACGGCCGTCTGGCCGAGGTCGCGCAGCATCTCCGCCTCGCTCGCCGCGCCGATGTTCACGTGGATCGACACCGCGTCGGCGCCCATCTTCAGCGCCATCGGCACCGTGTTCACCAGCATCTTCGCGTTCGGGTCGGGGCTCCACACCGTCGAGCCCGAGACGTGGAGGATCAGGCCCACGTCCTTGCCCGCCTGGCGGTGGCCGTGCAGCGGCAGGCCCACGTGGCCCAGCACCGCGTTGGCGCCGCCCTCCGCCACGTCGTTGACCATGGTCCGCATGTCCACGATGCCCTTGATGGGCCCCACGGTCACCCCGTGGTCCATGGGCACGATCACGGTCCGCCCCGAGTTGCGGTTGACGATGCGTTCCAGTCGGATCCGCTTGCCCAGCAACATGGTCGCTCTCCCTTATCGCTCGGTCGCACAGCCTGCGGCCCGCAGGAGATCCTACGCTGCGTTGCGGAGGCTGTCAACTGAGCAACGGCACGTCAGGAGGAGGGCCGGTTGACACGCACCAGCTTCCCAGCGAGCGGAGCGTTCGCCTCCATGGCCCGATGGATGCGCTCAGCGAGAGCGGCGGAGTCCAGGTCCACGCTGGAGACGACGATCCCAGCATGGTCGGGGCGCTCGCCGTGAAGACGGACGAAGTGCCTGCGGTTCAGCGTCAGAACGGCTCGGCCTGCGTCGGAAGCGAACCCGAGAATCGCATCATCGCTCTTCGCTCGCCCCGCCTCGCCCGTGTCCTGGGTAGTCAGGACATCGTGACCGAGTCGCCGGAGTTCCTCGACGACTGGCAGAGGGAAGTTCTCGTTCGAGTAGAGCCGGGCCATAGGTCAGGCCGATTCATTCTCGCGTATCTGCTGCTCGATCTCGTCGGGGTGTGCGCGGTAGTAGGCCCAGGCGCTACACAGGTCTTGGGCCCTCAGCGTCGGGTAGCTGGCAAGGAGCTCGACCTCGCTGGCGCCGAGGCGCCGGGCCTGGACGAGGACCCACACTGGGATCCGCGTGCGTACGATGCATGGCTCGCCGCCACACACGTCGGGCATGCTCTCGATGCCAGGGAAGGCCTCGCCGACCTCGCGGGCCATCCTCTGGAGCACCCGGGCCTTCTCCGCCGGCGTCAGCTTCGAGAGCAGCTCATCGAGTTCCTCGTACGTGCCCATCGTGCATACCCCACCGCAACGGTGATACCAGGCCCCATCATTGTCGCCGGAGCAGCCCAGCAAGTCAACCCCGCCGCCGCGCGCGGGAGCCGTCTGTGCGTGAGTGGCGGACCTACGGCTTGCCCTTGGCGGCGAGAGCCTCGAGCGCCGCCGAGGCGGCCTTGGACAGCTTGCGGTTGCGGTCGCGACTGGCCGTCTCGAGCGCGCGGCGAGCCCGCGGGTCGCCGAGGGCGCCGAGCGCGGTCGCCGCGGGGACGCGGACGTCGTAGCGGATGGGCATGTAGGCGGGCCCGCGGGGCTTCTGGCCGAGGGCCTCGATGAGCGGCTGGACGGCGCGGCGGTCGCCGAGCTTGCCGAGCGCGGCGGCGACGGCGCAGCGGGTGCGGCGGTCGGCGGTCTTGAGCGCCCCGATGAGCGGCTCGACGGCGCGCGCGTCGCCGATCGCGCCGAGCGCCTCGGCCGCGGGCGGCTGGACGGCGACCTCCTTGGCCTTGAGGACGGCGAGCAGCGGCTCGACCGCCGGCGCGCCGATCTTCGCGAGCGCGGCGACGGCGGCACGCTGCACGCTCTCGGGGTCGCCGAGCACGCCGACGAGCGGCGCGACGGCGCGCGCGTCGCCCAGCGCGCCCAGCCCGTCGGCGGCCGCCGCACGCAGCGGAATGCTCTTGTGCGCGAGCGCCGCCGCCAGCGGCGCCACCGCACGCGCGTCGCCGACCGCGCCCAGCGATCGCGCCGCCTGCTCGCGCACCCGCGCGTCGGTGTCCGCCAGCGCCGCGATCAGCGGCGCCACCGACGCGGGAGCCTTCAACGCCGCCAGCCGCGTCGCAGCATACAGCCGCTGAGCGGGGTCGCGGTGCTCGAGCAACGCCAGGAGCTGACCGGCGTCGGGCTTCTCGCCCGCGCAGACGCCCCAGGCCACCATCATCGCCAGGCCGCAGAGCGCAGCCCGACTCCCCAAACCCTGTCCGTACGACATGCCACCGGCCCTTTCTCGCCTCCCCTTTGCTTGCGGGAACAGGTCGCCCAGCACGCGGCCCCACCGGTCCGCTCGCGCGGCGCTCACCAGCGCTGCATGCGCTTGAGCTGGCGGACGAGGCCCTCGATGCGGGGCGCGGCGTGGGCGAAGAACTTGCTGTAGCCGCGGCAGTAGTAGTTCCGCCCGCTGGGCAGGCGGTCGCGCGGGCAGCCGCCGTTGCACAGGGGGTACCACTCGCACTCGCGGCACCCGGCGTCCACCTGGCCCTTGAGCGTGCCGAAGCCTGGCGGGCGGACGACGGTATAGAACTCGTGCATGGGCCTCTCGCCGAGCTTGCCGAGGCGGTGCTCGGGCTGGACGTAGAAGTCGCAGGGGAAGACCTCGCCGCCGCGCTCGACGCAGATGTAGTCGCCGCACGTGGCGCGGAAGGTGCACAGGTTCGGCTCGCCGTGCAGGTAGTAGTGGAGCAGGTTGGTGAAGACGCGCTCGTTGATGACGCCGACGTCGCGCGCGATCCAGCGGTCGAAGGCCGCGATGAGGAAGTCGCCGAGCAGCTCGCCGTCGCAACTGAACGGCGCGGCCGTGCCGTCGGGCAGCGTCTCGCGGCAGGGGATGAACTGGAGCTCCTTGAACCCCTGCCCCACGAGCCACTCGTAGACCTCGGCGCCGTGGCGCATGTTCGACTCGCTGACGACGGTCAGGATGTTGAACTCGGTGCCGTGGTCGGCCATGGCCTTGGCGGCGTCGAGGCACCGCTGCCAGCTCCGGCCGCGGTACTTCTCGTGGAGCTTGCGGGGGCCGTCGATGGAGAGGCCGACGAGGAAATGGTACTCGGTGAGGAACCTGGCCCATCGCGCGTCGATGACCTGGCCGTTGGTCTGGAGCGCGTTACCGACCACCTGGCCGTCGGCACCGTGGCGCTTCTCGGACTCGACTGCCGCCTTGAAGAAGTCGAGCCCGCACAGCGTCGGCTACCC
>CBFDBL010000300.1:0-7552 GCA_965603035.1 uncultured bacterium | reverse complement strand
CGTCCTCCTCTGGGACAGCGTCCGCGTGCTCATCGCGCCGCCCGCGCCCGAGCGCGAGCCGGAGGCCGAAGCGCAGCCGGAGCCAGAGCGCGGGGCCGCTGCCACCACCTACTTCGACATCGCCGTCAGCCCGACGGGCGCGCTGTGCGACGGGAAGGTCGCCATGGCCCGAGGCGTCGCCTTGTGGGAGAGCGTGCGCCAGGCGTCGGCCTGGAACGGCGCAGGGTTGCAGCAGGCGGTGGTCGTGGACGGCTCGCCGAACGACCCGCGGCCCGATCGCGGCTGGGTCGCCGAGCTCGCCGTCCCCTTCGCCGCCCTCGCCACGCCACCCGCCGCCGGCCAGCGGTGGCGGGTCAACCTCGTATGGGTCAACCGCCAAGCGAAGGGCGACCGGGTGGGCACCTCGTGGGCGCCCCTGGGAAGCTGGCTGCCCCAGCCTCAAGCCTTCGGCCGCCTCACCCTCTCCGCCGGCGAGCCGCAGGGAGACTGAGCCATGCCAGCGGCGAGCCGCGCGCCGAGCCGGGCGAACCCCAGACCCCGAGGCGTGACCCGTCGCCAGTGCCTCGCCGGTCTCGCATCGCCACTGCTGTGGGGCTGGCGAAGCGCGACCGTCGCCGCCGCCGCCCGGCCCAACATCCTCTTCGTGATGCTCGACACCCTCCGCGCCGACCACGTCGGCTGCTACGGCTACGCCAAGCCCACCACCCCCCACATCGACCGCCTCGCCCGCGAGAGCGTCCGCTTCGCCAACCTCTACACCGCCGGCCCCTGGACCATGCCGTCAGTCATGACCATGTTCACCTCCCTTCACCCCACGGTCCACGGCGCCGTCAGCTTTCAGCGCCGCGCCAGCCTCAAGGTCACCACCCTCGCCGAGCGGCTCAAGCGGCTCGGCTATCGCCACACCGTCGCCATCGTCTCCAACCCCACGGTCAACTCCCGCTACGGCTTCGCCCAGGGCTTCGACCGCTACGACGACTACTCCATCTTCTTCGCCCACGAGCTCGACCTCTTCGGAGTTGACGACAAGCCGCAGCGCAAGAGCGTGGTCGAGGCCGTCACCTCGAAGACCGTCACCGACATGGCCACGCGGTGGCTTGAGAAAGAGGGCCGCCGCGGCCCCTGGTTCCTCTTCCTCCTCTACTTCGACCCCCACCTCGACTACGTCCCCAGCCTCCCTGGGACCGGCGCTTCGACCCCCATCCCACCGCCGAGAACCGCAAGACCAAGCCCAACGTCCGCCACCTGCTCCGCGACGACGCCGACCCCGGCCTGCGCGATCACCTCCTCGCCCTCTACGACGGCGAGATCGGCTACACCGACCTGTGGGTCGGCAAGCTCCTCGAGCGCCTCGACGCCCTCGGCCACGCCGACGACACCCTCGTCCTGGTCACCAGCGACCACGGCGAGGAGTTCCTCGACCACGGCGGCATCCTCCACGGCAAGACCCTTTACAGCGAGCAGACACGCGGCGTCCTTCTGCTGCGTCACCCCAACCGCCTGCCCGCTGGCAAAGTGGTGACCGCACCCGCCCGCCACGTGGACCTCACCCCCACCCTCCTCGACCTCGCCGGCGCGCCCCCCGACCCCGAGTGCCAGGGCCTCAGCCTCCTCCCCCTCATCGGCGACGGCGACGGGAGGACATCACCCGACGGCCGTCCCTGCTACCTCGAAGGCACCGTCGGCACCCACCTCCGCGCCCTCGTCCGCGGCCGCCACAAGCTCATCCGCGACCTCGACACCGCCGCCCATCAGCTCTACGACCTCGCCGCCGACCCCGCCGAGAAGACGAACCTCGCCCACACGCAGCCTGAGATGCTCGCCGCCCTCACCGAGCCGCTGGACGCCCACATCGCCGCCTGCGACAAGACCGCCAAACGCTACCAGGTCGGCGGCACGACCCCCCGCCCCCGCCTGACCAAGCGCGACATCGAGACCCTGCGACAGCTCGGATACCTCCAATGACGGAACGCGTCTGATGGCCGCGGGCAGAGAGCGTCCTGGATCCCCCGAACGACTCGGGCCAGCTCGCTGCCCCAGAGCCCGGCCGCCACGGGCCCGTTGCTCGTGGGCCACGGTGGTCGCGGTCGGTCTGCTGGCCTGTCTCGGGTTGCTGGCCCTGCTGGCCGTGTTCCACGGCGGTCCTCGGCCCCCCGCGGCCGCCGGCCGCGAGGGGCCCGGCGCTCAGCGCACGTCGCCGCACCGCGCCGGGCCGCTTGCACGGCCGCCTGAGGCCGTGGAGGTGACCGTGGCCGGGCTTCCGCGATTCCTGTACGTGAACGAGCGCCTGGCGTTCTCGCTTGCTGTGGCGAGCGCGTCCTCATCACCTGTGGCGTGCAGGGTCCTCTGGCGTCCGCCGCAGGGTCCTGCGCGCTCGGTCGAGCTGGGGCTGTCGCCGGGAGAGACTCGCACGGTCGTCTGCGAGCTGGCTGTGAGCGACACAGCGGAGCGCCGCGGCTGCCTGGAGTGCCGTGCGGGGGCCGAGCTGTTGTGGGCCCGGTCGTTCCTGCTTCGGGACGGTCGCGAGGATCTGCGCGGTATCCGGGTGAGGGGCAACGCCTTGCGGGCAGAGGGCGGCGAGCACGTGGTCCTGCTGAACGAGCGGGAGCGGGAGTCGGACTACCAGCGATGGCTGCTGGTCCGCTGGGCGCAAGGCACCCTCGCCTGGCAGCGGGCAACACGGGTGTGCATCGCGCCGACACGATGCTTCTGCGACGGCGGCGCGGCCGAGCTTCAGCGGCGGCTCTCCGCGCTGCTCCCCGGCAGGGCCGTGACGGTGGCTGACTACGCCGGGGATCCCGTGGAGGCGCTGCTCTCCATCGACGGGAGGGTGCCGAGGGACGGCCCGGCGATCCTGTGCCTGGGCTGGGGGTTCCAGGAGGCGCTGGGGCGGTTCCCTGTGCGCGCCTTCACACGAGCGCTCGACCTCGCCGTCGATCGCGCGCGCCGGCGCAACGACCGGCTCCAGGTCGTGCTGCTGACCCCGCCGCCCGTCGTCGGGGAGGAGGCGCCGTCGGCCCGGCTCGCCGACGCCGTTCGGGCGGTGGCGCGCCGGCATCACACGGGGCTGATCGACCTGTACGCTCGGGTGACGGGCCGGGAGGATTGGGAAGCCGGGTACCGGCTCGAGCAGGACCCCGCCATCCTGGGGCTGTACCCTTCGAGGCCGATGCAAGGGCGTCTCGTCCGGGCGCTGGCAGGAGGCCTGCGATGAGGAGCAGCGCGCGCCAGATCGCGTGCCTGTGGGTCCTCCTCGGGCCGGTGGCGAGCGGCGGTGCTTGCCCGGGTGGCGCCGACGGCGCGGCGTCGGGGCGGCCCTGGGCCAAGGTGCAGATCGACGCCCCCGGGCGCACTCTCGTCGAGCGCGACGGCCCGTGGCCGACGGCGCGCCCTGTGGGGCGCGCGTCGGTCGAGCTGTGGCTGCCCCCGGACGCGCCCCGGGACCTGCACGTGGTGCTGTTCCTGGCAGACAAGGACGGGGTGTGGTTCCAGGCCTCGGGAGAGCAGGGCCTCGGGCGCGGCGTCTGGCAGACGGTGACCTTCGATCTGCGACCGTCGTGCGGCTGCGTCGAGCCTCGGGGGCATGAGGCCGTGTGGAACGACTACTACGCGGCTCGCGTGGCCCGGGCGGGGCTTCAGCTCTTCTCGGCGCAGTCCTGGCGCGGCGAGGTGCGGGTGGGCGGCCTGCGGCTAACGCCGGCAGGCAACGAGGGTCGCCGCCTGCGGGTGGTCCGGCTGCGCGCGCTGACTGCCGCGCCGCGGAGCTACGAGGTCTTCGAGCTGGCTTTCGACATCCAGGGGGTCTTCGCCAATCCCCTCGACCCTGACGCCGTGCGGGTCGACGCCGAGGTCACGATGCCCGATGGCCGCAGGCTGCTCGTGCCCGCCTTCTACCACCAGCCGTACCGCCGGGTGCTGGACGCGGGCCGGGCCGAGCGCGTGGTGCCGTCGGGGCGGGCCTGCTGGCGGGTACGCTACACGCCGCTTGCGCCGGGGCATCACACGTGGAAGCTGATGGTCCAGACCCCGAAGGGCCGCCTCGAGACAGGCGAGCATCCGCTGGACGTCGCTGCCGGCCGGCCTCGCGGGTTCGTCCGGCGTTCACGGCGCGACCCCCGGTACTTCGAGACGGCGGACGGCGCCTTCTTCTACCCGATCGGCCTCAATATCCACGCCCCCTTCGACGTCCGCTGCGCGCAGATGCTCGGCACCCCGGTCCCGCCCAACCGCGGGACCTTCGCCTACGACGACTACTTCGCCAAGATGTCCCGCGCCGGGCAGAACGCGGTCGTCGTGTGGATGTGCAACTGGTGGCTGTCGATCGAGTGGACGCGCCAGTGGCGCGGCTTCCACGGCCTGGCCGACTACCACCTCGGCAACGCCTGGCGGCTCGACTGCCTGCTCGACGCGGCCGCGCGGCACGGGATCTTCGTCCACCTGGTCCTGGACAATCACGGCAAGCTGTCGACCTGGGTGGACTCGGAGTGGGAGACCAACCCGTACAACGCGAAGCTCGGCGGGCCGTGCGACAGCCCAGAGGCCTTCTTCACATCGCCTGCCGCCTTCCGCCTCTACAGCAAGCGGCTGCGGTACATCGTCGCGCGCTGGAGCAGCCACCCGAGCCTGCTCGGCTACGAGCTCATCAGCGAGCTCAACCTGGTCGGCTCCAGTCGGCGCTTCAAGGGGCACCCCAGCCACGCCTCCTGGTGCCGTCGCGCGTGCGCCTACCTGGCCCGCACGGATCCGTACCAGCGGCCTGTCGGGGTGCAGTACTCGAACGACTATGGATCCGTGGACCCCCAGGTCGCCTCGCTGCCCTCGCTCGACTTCCTCGTGGGCGACGTCTACAAGCCGGGCGGCACCATCGTCCCGCTGATGGTGAAGACGGCCGAGATGAACGGGCGGTTCGGCAAGCCCACCTTCTCGGCCGAGTTCGGCGGCAACTGGAACGGGACGACCCCTGCCCGCCTCCACGCCGACCTCCACGCGGGCCTGTGGTCGAACGCCATGACCACGACGGCCGGCGCGCCCTTCTTCTGGTGGTTCGACTTCGTGGACCGCTACGGCCTCTACCGCGAGCATCAGGCGCTGGCCCGCTTCATGGCCGGCGAGGACCGAAGGGGTCTCAGGCTGAGGACCCAGACGCCGCCCGTCACGAAAGCCGGCCAAGCGACCGACGAGCTGGGGGCCGTGGCCCTGGTGGGCGCCCGGCGCGCCTGGTTCTGGGCCTACGACACCCTGGCGGCCGAGATCATGCCCGAGGAGCGCTTCGCGCGACGCCATGGCGGCGCCGAGGCGCTCATCGGCGGCCTGGCGCCGGGCCGCTACGACATCGAGTACTGGGACACGTCCCGTGGCGCCGTCACGCACCGGGCCGCCGCGGTGGCCGCCCCCGAAGGGCTGCGCCTCAGTCTGCCCGACTTCACCATCGACATCGCCGCGAAGATCCGCGCGGCCGAGGAGGAGCGACCGTGACCAGTAGGCAAAGCGCCTTGCTCGCCATGGGCTGCACCGCTGTCCTGCTCGCGACGGGGATTGGGCTGGGCATCGTGTCCTGGCGGGCGCGACCATCGCGCGGTGGGACCGACCTCGCGGCTCCGCGCCCTGCCGACCTCCCCGCGCCAGCGCCCGTCGAGCACAGAGCCTATCGCCGGGCCTACGAGCTCGACCCGGGGACCATCCGTGTCTGTGTCCGCAATCTCGGCACCGATCCCCTGGCCTTCAGGCGGGTCCGCCTCGACGGCATCGAGATCCCCGTCTGGGGGGTGGAGTCGGAGGGCGAGACCACCATGCCCGAGAGGGCGGCACCCGGGACCGCCGACCGCGCCGCATCGGTCGCTCCCGCCGACCTCGCCCGCACGCTGATCCTCTGGGCGCGCATGTCACCGTCCGAGATCCCGCCCGGCGGCGTCGGCGAGTTCGCCGCCAAGCTCCACAGTCCCATGCCCCGCCCCATGAAGGTCGAGCTCTTCCCCGTCGATGGCGAGCCGCTGAGCTGCGTCGTCCGCCCGGTCGAGCCGCCGTTGGCCATCACCGCCGTGGCGTTCCCCGAGGGCTCGCCGGCCTCGCGGATGTACGTGTACCTTGAAGGCCGCTCTGCCCAGCCGCTGGCCCTGCGGGGCCTCGAGTGCGACGGCCAGTGGGCCGCCGAGGGACTCTGGCTGTCGGCGTCCACCCTCAGTGAAGGAGAGAAGGCTCTCGCCGTCGTCGAGCTCGACCCGCCCCGCGAGCAGGGCGCGGCGGTCGCTCTCAGCATCTTCACGCGGGACGGGCCCGTCGCGGCGGAGCGGATACGCGTCTTCCCCGGCCTCCCCGTCAACGCCGAGGGGGGCAGCACCCCTGATGGCTTCGGCCTCGACCCCGAGCCCTACAACCACAGGCCGGCCTACGTGGACCCCAAGAAGGGCGCGGCCCCGCCGCACGCGACCCCCAAGCCGACTCTGCGCGCCAACGACGTCTTCCACTGCGCCATGCACGCTTACGGCCTCGACAAGCACCGCACCGCCCGCGAGATCCTCCGCCGACACGACCTCTGCCGACGGCACGACCCCCATCACCCCAGCGTCCAGCACCTGTGCCGCATCCGCCCCGAGACCGGCTACGCCCTCTTCGGCCAGCTCACCGACGCCATGCGCATCAACCCCAACATCCGCACCAGCCTCGACCCCGCGCTCCGGCAGGCCCGCGAGCTCGAGGCCGTCGCCGGCATCACCCGAGCCGCGCGCCTCGCCGTCCGGCCCCGCCTCGTCCACGCCGTCGCCGACACAGCGCCCTTCGGCCAGACCAAGGGCTACACCGACCCCGCCACCTTCCGCCGCCGCGTCTACGCCATCCTCTCCCAGTGCCCCGACGCCGTGCTCTACCGCCACCGCGGCTGGGCGGGCAAAGACGACCACGCCAGGGCCGTCAACGCCGAGATCCGACGCCTCAACGCCGAGCTCGCCCGCCTCCGCCCCCATCTCGCCGTCGCCGACGTGTGGCCCTGGCCCTCCGCACCCCAGCGGCCCGACCTGCTCGCCCGCGCCCTCCTCGCCGGCGACCAGGCCCTCATCCTGCTCCTCATCCGCCGCCCGGCCAAGGAGGGCGAACCATCGCCCGGGGGCGACACCCTGACCCTCACCCTCGACCTGCCCGACACCCTCGTCCCCCGCGGCGCCGCCCGCATCACCCCCGACGGGCCGGCGCCCCTCGCCGACCCCGTCGCTCGCGACGGCGGGCTGTCGACCCTCGACGTCCCCCTGCCCGACGTCGCCGCCGCCTGCATCGTCCATCTTGGCAGGGATGCCCGATGACCGACCCCCTGACCCCCACCTGGGACAGCCGCCCGCCCGCCGAGCGAGAGCTCCTCGCCTTCATCGCCCGCGTCCTCGACGAGCACCAGGCCCCGCTCCTCCGCATCGCCTTCGCCCTCACCGGCGACTGGCCCGCGGCGCAGGACATCGTCCAGGACGCCGTCCTCGCCCTCTGCGACGCCCTCATGGCCGGCCAGATCGCTGGCGACGTCGGCCCCTGGCTCCGCTCCACCGTCCGCCACAAGGCCATCGACTGGGTC
>CBFDBL010000299.1:0-7559 GCA_965603035.1 uncultured bacterium | reverse complement strand
AAACGAGTTTGAGCGTGGCACCCCCGAAGGGGCGGCTGCCGACCGCTGACTGCCGACTGCCTACTTCACCGTGAGCGCCGGGGTGTCGCACGGGGCGTCCCACAGCGCGAGCAACTCGTCGTCCATCTTGCAGACGACCATCTGGAAGCCGCCCATCTCCTGGACGGTCAGGTACTCGCCGACGAGGCTGCGGGCCATCTCGATGCCGCGCTCGTCGAGGAGCTGCTTGCAGCGGCGCAGGACGCAGTAGAGCTCCATCCTTGTGGTGGAGCCGACGCCGTTGAGCATCACGAGCACCTTGTCGCCGCCGCTGATGCCGCGGTCGGCGAGCAGGAGCGGGAGCATGATGTCGGCGGTCGCATCGGCGGACTTCATGTCCTGCATGCCGCCGCCGGCCTCGCCGTGCTGGCCCATGCCGACGCACATCTCGCCCTCGGGCACCTCGGCGATGACCTCGCCCGTGGACGGGTGGGTGGCTGCGGAGGTGGCGACGGCGAGGGTGGCCATGTGGTCCTGGACGCGCTGGGCGATGGCCTGGACCTCGTCGAGGCTCTTGCCGGCCTCGGCGGCGGCGCCGGCGCACTTGATGGCGAGGAGGCATCCGCTCAGGCCGCGGCGCTCGGCGGGGTCGGTGTCCGAGATGTCCTCGTGGGTAAGCACCTGCTGGACCTTGAGCCCCTCCTTCTCGGCCATCTGCATCACCACGTTGGCCGCGAGCACGTCGCCGGCGTGGTTGAGCACGACGAGCAGCACGCCGGCGTCGCGGTTGGCCAGGCGCAGGGCCTCGAGCACGCGGGGCGGGCCGGGTGCGGCGAAGATCTCGCCCGGCACGCTGATGTCGAGCATGCCCTCGCCGACGTAGCCGCTGAGCGCGGGCTCGTGGCCGCTGCCGCCCAGGGTCACCAGCGCCACCTTGTCCTCGGCCTTCGGCGTCGCCCGCACCACGAGGTTGTTCCCCTCGAGCCGGATCTTGCCCGCGTCGGCCAGCACCATGCCCTCGAGCAGCTCCGCCACCAGGTTGTCGGGGTCGTTGATCCACTTCTTCTTCGCCATGGCCGCGTCCTTTCCTGCCTGGGGTTCGGGGGTCAGCTCATCTGCATCAGCTCGAGCAGCGCGTCGCCGTCCTTGATGAACGCGATGGTGAGCGACTCGTCGATCGGGGTGATCGGCACCACGACCTCGTGGCCGGCCATGGCCGCCGCGAGGTCGTCCACCAGGTAGGCCGCGTGCGGCGTGGTCTGGACGATCTCGGGCATCGGGCAGCCCGGCTCGCAGCGCACGAACTCGATCCGGTACGGGTGCTGGTCGGGGTCGGTCACGTAGACCTTCGCACCCTCGAGGTGCGTCTCGCCCTCGTGCGGCGTCTGCGTCGGCACGCCGAAGTGATGGAACGTCGCCACGACTCTCTCCTCACACTGGGATGTGCATCGCGCACGGGACCCGCTGCGGCCACGGAACGCCCTCGGCTGCCCCTATTGTGCGGGCCAGCCTGCCCGTGTCAAACCCGTTTCCCCCTGTCGCGCGGGCGCACTGGCATGGGCGGCCTGGGGCCGCTATGATGGCGCACGCCCGGCCGCCGCGCGGCGGAGGGCCGGGGGAGAGGGTCCTCGCTGGAGGCGCGCGTGCCGTGACCGCGCAGCGCAAGACGCAGCAGCTTCGGCTCCGCATCGGCACCCGCACGAGCCGGCTGGCTCTGGCGCAGGCAGAGGGGGTGGCCGGGGCGCTCGCGGCCGCGTGCCCGGGCCTGCGCTGCGAGATCGTCGGCATCTCGACCCGGGGCGATCGCCAGCTCGACCAGCCGCTGCCGGCTATCGGGGGCAAGGGGCTGTTCACCCGCGAGATCGGCGACGCGCTGTTGCGCCGCGAGGTGGACCTCGCGGTCCACAGCCTCAAGGACCTGCCGACCTCGCGGTCGATGCCCGGCCTGGCCGTGGCGGCGAGCCCGCGGCGCGCGCCCGCCAACGACGCACTCCTCTCGGCCGACGGCAGCCCCCTCGAGCGGCTGCCACAGGGCGCCCGCGTCGGCACCAGCAGCCCGCGGCGGGCCGCGCAGCTTCTCGCCGCCAGGCCCGACCTGCGGCCCGTGTCGATCCGCGGCAACGTCGGCACCCGCATCCGCAAGCTGCGCGACGGCCAGGCCGACGCCATCGTCGTCGCCCTCGCCGGGCTCGCCCGTCTCGGCCGCGCCAGCGAGGTCACCGAGGTCCTGCCCTTCGACGTCATGCTGCCCGCCCCGGGCCAGGGCGCCCTGGCCATCGAGATCCGCGAGGACAACGCGGCCGCCGCCGAGCTCGTCGCCCTCGTGGCCCACGCCCCGACGACCACCGCGGTCACCGCCGAGCGCGCCCTGCTCCAGGCGCTCGGCGGCGGATGCTCCCTGCCGCTCGGCGCGCTCGCGCGCCTCGACGGCGACGCCCTCTCCCTCCGCGCCGTCCTGCTCTCGCTCGACGGCGCCACCGCCTGCCGCGCCGAGCGCACCGGCCCCGCCGCCGAGCCCGACGCCCTCGCTCGCGCCCTGGCCGACGACCTGCGCCGAGACGGCGCCGACGCCATCCTCGACGGCCTCCGCACCCCCTGAGCCGCGGCCCGCCGCTTGACCCGCGCCGGCCGTCCGACGTAGAATCGCCGGCGCGGCGAGAGGCCACGTTCCCGAGATTCAGGATTGGAGGAGCGACGATGGCGGAGACACCTGTGAACCGGCGCGGATTCCTGGGCGCAGCAGCGGCGCTCGGCGCGGCCGGCCTGGTCGGCTGCGAGGGCCAGGCCCCGGCGACGACGCCCGGCAAGCCGCTGAAGGTGCGCTACGGCCTCAACCTGCTGGTCTACACGCCGACGTTCGACCGCAGCCAGCTCGACCTGGTCAAGAAGGTCGCCGACTTCGGCTACGACGGCGTCGAGATCCCCTTCAACAACCTCAGCATCCTCGACGCCAAGGCGACCCGCGCGGCGCTCGAGGCCGCCGGGATGGGCATGACCGCCTGCTGCGTCATGACCGAGACCGAGAACATCACGGGCGCCGAGCCCGCCGTCCGCGCCGCCGGCGTCGCGCGGCTCAAGCGGATGATCGACATCACCGCCGAGATGGGCGGGGACGCCGTCGCAGGCCCCCTCTACGCCCCCGTCCGCTACCTGCCCGGCCGCGCCCGCACCGACGACGAGTGGGCGTGGTGCGTCGAGGGCCTTCGCGCCGCCGCCGAGCACGCCGAGACGGCGAAGATCGACCTCGCCATCGAGCCACTCAACCGCTTCGAGACCTACGTCATCATGACCGTCGGGGCCGCCACGAAGATGATCGACGCCGTCGGCCACCCGCGGCTGAAGGTCCAGGTCGACACCTTCCACGGCCACATCGAGGAGAAGGACACGGCGGCGGCGATCCGCGCCTGCGGCGCCCGCGTCGGCCACTTCCACGCCTCGGAGTGCGACCGCGGCACCCCCGGCACAGGGCAGGTCGCCTGGCGCGAGAGCTTCGCCGCGCTCAAGGAGATCGGCTACGACCGCTGGGTCACCATCGAGAGCTTCGCCCAGGGCATCGTGGACCTCTGCGCCGCCGCCTGCATCTGGCGGCCCATCTACGACTCCGCCGACCAGCTCGCCACCGACGGCCTCGCCTTCCTGAAGAAGACGGCGGCGGAAGCGTAGGCCGCGGGAGGCACTCGTGACCGCATTCGAGGGCGTCGCGCGGCGGGAAGCGCTGCGCATCAGCCTGGCCATGGCGGCGCCGCCTTCGCGCTGGGGCGGGGGAGCACGGCGCCGAGCGACCGCATCGCCATGGGCTTCATCGGCGCCGACGACACAGGCCCCGTCGAGCTCCTGCCGCCGCACGCCTCGGGGCACAAGCTGCTGACCTGTCGCTACGCCAGCGGCGTGCTCATCCTCCACAGCCCCGGCTACCGGCTGCCCGGCGTCACGTTCGTCGGCGCCGAGGGCACGGTGAACACGAGCCGCTGGTACTGCCGCTCGGAGCCGCCGTCGGTCGCCCGCCAGGCCATCGGCCCCGGCGACGTCCACCTCTACGTCAGCGACAACCACCACGACAACTTCCTGCGCTGCATCCGCACCCGCCAGCGCCCCGTGGCCGACATCGCCCCCATCGCCTGCTCGATCACCCTCTGCCACCTGGGCAATATCGCCTACTGGCTCCGCCGCCCCCTGCGCTGGGACCCGGCCCGCGAGCGGTTCGCCGCCGACCCGCTCGCCGACCGCTGGCTCGACCGCCCCAGGCGCGGGCCGTGGCGGCTGTAGGCCGCCCGCGAGCTTGACTTCCGGCCTGCCCGCACTAGAATGGTGAGGGGAGACGACCGAGGGCCGCTGTCGTGAACCGAAGCCGTGACTGGATGGCGCAGGCGAAGGCGGACCTCGAGCACGCCCGCAAGAGCGTCTCCATCGCCGACTACGAGTGGGCCTGCTTCGCGGCTCAGCAAGCTGCGGAGAAGGCTGTCAAGGCGCTTCACCTGTTCCGAGGCACGGTCGCCTGGGGCCATTCGGTCTTGGATCTCGTCGAGGCGCTCGTGGACGAGATGGACGTGCCTGGCGAGGTCAGGGAGGCGGCACGGGTTCTCGATCAGTACTACATATCGCCTCGGTATCCGGATGTCCACCCTGCTGGCACTCCGCGACGCTACTTCGCGGAAAGCGATGCTCAGCAGGCGATTGGGCGGTCTGCGAGTGTGGTGAGTTGGTGTGACCAGAATCTTCCGCGTGAACCGTGAGCAGGTGCGCAGACGGCTGAGAGACTGGGCTCAGTCTCTGGCGAGCCGGCCCGATGTGCTGCGCGTGGTGCTCTTCGGCTCGTTCGCCCGTGGCGACGCGACGGCCGCGAGCGACGCGGACGTGCTGATCGTCCTGCGCGACTCGCCGTTGCGCTTCCACGAGCGCATCGCGGAGTTCCAGCCCAGTGGGCTCGGCGTGTGCGTCGATGTCTTTCCGTACACGCTTGAGGAGGCGCAGCAGAGTCTTGAGGAGGGCTGGGGCGTGGCACCCCCTGCGGTCACCGAGGGCGAGACGCTCTACGCCGCGCCCGACGCACCAGCCCTCGGGCCCTGATGACCTGGGGACGGTTGGTTCCCCGTGAGTAAGGAGGCATGGCTATGAAACGCGAGATCGGCAGGCGTCGGTTTATGAGGGACGGCGCGGTGGCTGCGGGCGCGGCGGCGCTGGCGGCGAAGGGCGCCGCGGCCGCCGAGGCCAAGATGCCGCCGAAGAGCAAGATCCTGAGCTACAACGAGCAGATGGAGTACCGCCGCTGCGGCAAGACCGACCAGTGGGTCTCCGCCATCAGCCTCGGCGGCCACTGGAAGCGCATGCCCTTCCGCGGCGACGACTTTCACAAGAACCGCCGCGAGATCGTCGCCCAGTGCCTCGACGCGGGGATCAACTACATCGACGCGTGCTGCCGCGGCGAGGTGCTCGCCTACACCAAGGCGGTCAAGGAGCTGGGCCGCCGCAAGCAGATGTACATGGCCCTCTCCTACTGTAGCCACGACCCGCGCAACCCCAAGTTCCGCACCCGCAAGGCCCTGATCGCCTCGCTCGACGATCTGATGAAGCAGGCGGGGCTCGACTACGTGGACATCTGGCGGCCCACGTGCTTCGAGCCGGGCGGGATGCACACCTACAACACCTCGTGCGAGATCGCCGCCGCCGGCGAGAAGGCCATCGAGCAGGGCAAGGTGCGCTTCTTCGGCATCTCGTCCCACGACCGCCGCTGGCACGAGATGATGATCACCCAGTTCCCCGTCCTCTCGGTCATCCTCTTCCCCTACACGGCCAAGAGCAAGGAGAAGCCGACGGGCAGCATCTTCGAGGCCGTCCGCAAGCACGACGTCGGCGTGTTCGGCATCAAGCCCTTCGCCTCCAACTCCATCTTCCTCGGCAAGAGCACGCCCGACGACCCCCACCGCGAGGAGGACGACAAGCGCGCCCGCATGGCCCTCCGCTACATCCTGTGCAACGACGCCATCACGGCGCCCATCCCAGGGCTCATCCACCCCCACCACGTCGAGAGCTGCGTGAAGGCCATCGCCGAGCGGCGCCAGCACGACCTCGCCGCCCGCCCCGCCATCCTCGACGACCCCGACTTCGCCGCCATGGCCGACGCCGCCTTCGACCACCTGCCCCGCGGCTACCAGTGGCTCCGCGACTGGGAGTGGGTGTGAGGAAGGGGTTCCGGGTCTCAGGTTCCGGGTTCCGGGGGCACGAACCGGTGACAGCCCCTCCCGCGGGGCCACGATGCCGCGGGAGGGTTTGTGATAAGGAGGCTGGAACGTTGCCGAGTGCTGGTTGCCGATTCCCGACTGAGGGCGGCCGAGGCGTGCTCCTCTCCCACCACGCATCACGCATCACGCATCACGCCTTCGTCCTCGCCCTGCTCCTCGCCCCCGTGCTGGCCCATGCCGCCGCCCCGTTCGTCCCGGGCAAGGGCGGCTGGCTCACCGTGTTCGACGGCTCGGGCACGGAGCGCTGGCAGCCGTCGAAGGGCAGCGACTGGAAACTCCAGGGCGGCGCCGCCGTCGGCACGAAGGGCGAGATGCTCGACTACTGGTATTGGGCCGACTTCGAGCTCGTCGCGACCGTGCGCGGGGCGGGCGCCCTGCGCTGCCGCCTCTCTCACATCCTGATGTCCGAGCAGGCCGGCTACTGGCTCGACCTCGCCGACGGCACGCTGCGCCAGGACGGGCCGACGGGCAAGGTGGTGGCCCAGGGCACCGGCGCAGCGGCCGACGGCTGGCGCGAGGTGCGCCTCGTCGCCTCCGAGGGGGCCTTCACCGTCGCGTTCGACGGCAAGCAGGTCGCCCGCGGCAAGGACGCGACCTGGCCGCGGATGGGCAAGCTCGCCCTCGTCGCCACCGGCAAGCCGCTCGCCCTGCGGCTCCTGCGCGTCCGCCCGCTCGGGCGCGAGCGGCACCTCAACGTCCCCGCGCCCGACACGGCCTGCTTCGTCTGCCACGACAACTTCCGCAAGGAGAAGCTCTCCCGCAAGCACGGCGCCCGCGACGACGACGATGACGAGGACGACGAGCACCTCAAGCCAGCCAGGCTCCGGCCCGAGCGCAACGGCTGCGCCGGCTGTCACGGCCCCTCGCTCGCCCACCGCTCCGACGAGGACAACGTGACCGCGCCCGACCTCATGTACACCCGCGGCGAGGTCGGGGCCGCCTGTCTCCGTTGCCACCTGCCCCACAAGCCCGAATCCCACCGCGACGACAAGCAGCCCGGCCCGCTCCCGCCCAACCCCGCCTGCACCGACTGCCACGGCAGCCACCGCGCCAGCAACTGATGCGTCATGCGTGACGCGCGCCAGGCGTCCCGGTGACGAATTGCGGCCGCCGTCTGCTCGGTTGCTGCGAGAGATCACATGCCGAGCTTCGCCCCATGGCCCTCGATCCACCCGCGTGCCCAGCCCGAAGGGCGGCAGCATGTAGCCACGGGCGTCAGCCCGTGGATCGGGCGCCGCCACGGGTTCAGCCCTCCTGTTCACCCGCGCGCCCAGCCCGAAGGGCGACAGCATGTAGCCACGGGCGTCAGCCCGTGGATCGGGCGCCGCCACGGGTTCAGCC
>CBFDBL010000298.1:0-7600 GCA_965603035.1 uncultured bacterium | reverse complement strand
AAGATGACCCAGATCATCTGGTACCGCCGCCAGACCGCGCCGGAGCTGCCGAAGGACGAGGGCAAGAAGGCGCCGTGGGAGAAGGAGATCCCCGACGCGCGCTTCGTCACCATCGCGCCCGACCACATGCGCGAGGCCTTCTGGTCGAAGCTCTCGCGGCCGGTGCGCGGCATCATGTACCACGGCTGGGGCTCGCTGGTGAAGGCGACCCACGGCAGCTACCGCTTCACCAACCCCGAGACGCGCGGGGTGCTCGCGCAGCTCGTTCGCGACGTCGTGCGGCCGCTCGGGCCGACGCTGCTCCAGGTGCCCGACCGCGAGGCCGACGTGGCCATCCTCGAGAGCTTCGCCTCCCAGGTCTTCGCGCAGCGCGGCACGTGGGGCTGGAGCCACAAGTGGGAGGCCGACGTCCACCTCATCTGCCAGTGGGCGCAGCTCCAGCCCCGGATCGTCTACGAGGAGACCGTCCAGCGCGACGGCCTCGACGGCCTCA
Source organism: uncultured bacterium (assembly GCA_965603035.1). Lineage (GTDB taxonomy): Bacteria > Planctomycetota > PUPC01 > DSUN01 > DSUN01 > CAZDNN01. Next base: position 7,107 of record CBFDBL010000298.1, on the reverse strand, counting down.
AGGTCCTGGTCATGCCCTACTGCGACGTGCTGCCCGAGGGCGTCTACCGCAAGATCGCCGCGTTCCAGCGCCGGGGCGGCATCGTCGTGGCCGACGAGCATCTCGCACCAGCCCTCAATCCCGACATCCTGCTGATGAGCCGCAAGCGGACAGGGAAGGCCGACGAGGACAAGGCGGCACTCCAGGCCAAGGCCGCCGCGCTCCGCAAGGAGCTCGACACCGCCTACCAGCGCTACGGCGAGAGCGACAACCCCGACGTCGTCGTCCGCTTCCGCAGGTCCGGCAGCACTGACTACCTGTTTGCGCTGAACGACAAGCGGACCTTCGGCGACTACGTCGGCCACCACGGCCGCGTGATGGAGAAGGGCCTGCCCACCTCTGCCACGCTCCTCATCCGCCGGCCGAAAGGCCACGTCTACGACCTCGTCCGCCACCAGGCCGTCGAGGCCGAGACCACGCCCGACGGGCTTCGCCTGAAGGCCGACTTCGGCCCGACCGAGGGCAAGCTCCTGATGATCACCGAGCGGCCCATCACGGGCTTGCGCGTCCTCGGTCCCCGCCGTGCCCGGCTGGGGGGCCGTGTGCGCATCCACATCGCCGTGCTCAGCGGCATGCGGCCCGTCGCGGCCGTGCACGTGGGGATCGCGGACCCGCAGGCCCGCCCGGCCGAGGGCAGCGGCTACTACGGCGCGAAGGACGGCCGCCTGACCGTCAGCCTCGACCTCGCGGCCAACGACCTGCCCGGCGACTGGTCGGTCCGCGTCACCGAGCTGGCCTCGGGCCTCCGCGAGGCGCGCAAGCTCTCCGTCACGCCCTGACGGCAGAGGAGGTGTCGCATGGCGAGAGCCCTTCTGGGCCTGCTGTTCACCCTCGCCGCGTGCTGCCATGGCGCCGTCTCGCGCAACCTGCTCCGAAACCCCTCCTTCGAGGACGGGCTCGGCCCGAAGGGCGCGCCGCGCGGCTGGGAGATCTACGGCGTCCTCGACAGGGACACGCGGATCGAGCTGACGACGACCGCGCACGACGGCCGCCACGCCATCCTCATCCGCGACGGCGACGCGACCCGCGAGATCGGCCTCGAGCAGACCGTCCCTGCCGCGCCGGGCCTGACTTACGAGGCGAGCGTCGTGCGGCGGGCCGTCAAGGGGGCCTCGACCGCCGGCGCCTACCTCCAGCTCCGCTTCCTCCCCAGCAGCCAGCACGTCCAGACCTACCTGGCCGCGAGCGCGAGCGCATTCGTCCACGCCAGCGTCAAGGCCACGGCACCGCCCGGCACCCAGAGCGCCCGGGTCTACCTCTACACCCACCGGGAGCCGACGCCGACCCTCATTGTGGACAGCGTGCGTCTCGTCTCGGGCGTGGAGCCACCGCCCGCGCCGCCTCCGCCCGTGCCGCCGGTCTACACGAAGCTCAAGGACCTGCACCTCACGACCCGCCTCGTGGTGGACGGCAAGCGGAACGCCACGATCGTCGTGCCGCGCTCGGGCGAGTACGCCGAGCTGGCGGCGCGCATCGCGCGAGCCGTCGCAGAGCTCTCGGGAATGCCGCTGCCCATCGTGCACGACGAGGCTGCCGAAGCGGCGGTGCCCATCCGCGGACACCTCATCGTCCTCGGCAACCGGTCGACCAACGCCGCCATCGGCAAGCTCTACGATCGCTTCTACACGCTGCTCGACCTCAAGTACCCCGGCCATCGGGGCTACGTGGTCCGGACCCTCCACAACCCGTTCGGCGACGGCAGCAACGTCATCCTCGTGGGCGGGAGCGATGGCGAGGGGGTCGCCGCCGCGACGGAGGCCTTCATCCAGCGGCTGAAGGCCGCACGCGGGCCGCAAGGAGAACTCGCCGTAGGCCGGCTCGCCGACATCCGCCTGGGCGAGGGGCTCGAGGCGCCGAAGGACATCCGCGAGGCGAAGATCTGGGAGGCGTCGGCCGGCTACCGCTCGACGGGCTACTTCGGCTGGAACAGCCTCAGCAAGCGGATGGCCCTCTACTACATGACGGGCGACCCGTTCCACGCCCGCGAGCTCCTCCGCCTCGCCTTCCCCGATGCGAAGGCCAGGGGGGAGATCGCGGCCATCGACGGCGAGCGCATCGAGATCAAGGAGACCCCGCTCAGCGGACCCTACCACTACAACGCCCACCTGATGATCCTCTTCTGGGACCTCATCGAGGAGAGCCCCGTCTTCACCGACGAGCAGCGGCTGCGGATCACCAACGCCTTCGCCAGGCAGCTCGACCACAGGAAAGGGGAGGGCATCTATCGGCTTCGCGGCCCGAGCCGGGCGGTCGGCTCGCGGCACGGCCAGTGGTCGGCCATCTCGCTCTACTGCCTCGGCCGCTACTTCCAGAGGGACTATCCCAGCCCCGTCTGGCAGCAGTGCATGCACGGCGCCCGCCACCACTTCGCCTCCCTCCACCGCTATGCCTGGGTCGCCGGCGAGAGCGACAATCTCTTCTGGTACAACACCGGCACCGCGCCCATCCTCACCTGGCTCGTGCTCACGGGCGACCGCAAGCCTGTCGAGAATGGGGTGCTTGCCACGCTGCTCCGCGGTCAGGAGATCCTCGCGTCGGGGGTGGAGCGCGATTGGGCGCTGCGCTCGGCGTCGGTCGGCTTCCTCCACAAGGCCGCCTACCTCACGCAGGATGGTCGCTGGCTCGAGTACCGCCGCCGCACGGGGGTCGATACCGATGCCTTCCGCCTCGGCCAGTCCTTCTGGCCCAGCGAGGCACTCAAGCCGACGCCGCCGACCGACCTGGTCGGCAAGTGGTCGGTGCACGAACTCTCCGAGCCCATGTGGGCGGCGCGCAGCAACGGCTTCCCGCTCGAGCATTCCTTCCAGTTCGCCAGCTACCGCAACGCGCCGGACGCCACCGGCGACTTCATCCTCATCGACGGCTACAACGGCGCCTCGCGCAACCCCTACCACACCTTTGCCATCCTCGAGCTGCGCCTCGGCGGCCAGACGATCCTCAAGGGCTACCGCAACCAGCTCCTCACCCGCGCCGATGGCCTCGTCGAGCCGAGGGTCGCGATGAACGCAGCGCTCCGCCATCGCGACGTCATCGGCCCCACGGCCATCTGCGTGGCCGAAGTGCCCGACGCCGCCTACTGCAACTGGCGCCGCACCCTCGTGCAGCGCACCGGCCGCTACGCCCTCGTCGTGGACGACCTGACCTTCCGCAGCGACAGCGAGAACCTGGCCGTACAGACGCTCTGGGAGACCCCCGCTAGAGCGCAACCCACGGCGAGGCCCGGTGAGGTGAGGCTCAAGGGAGTGGGCTCGATCTGCCTGTCCGACCCGGTCACGACCACGGTGCGGGGCCGGGTCGCCACGATGGAGTGGGTCGGCCCCAGCCGCAACGGGCAGCATCGCATCTTCTTCTCGACCCTCACCCGCGCGTCGGCGGATGGCAAGGAGCTGCCCTGTGCACGGGTCGCCGACAATGCCGCCATTCTCGCGCTACCCGTTCGGGCGCTCGCCATCGTCGGTCAGCACGCGATGGCGCGCGGCGATGTCGTCGTGATGGCGGAGGACCACGTGTTCGCGAGAGGGCTGAGGAACGCGACTCTTGGCGGCCTGCTCGTCGCGGCATGGCCTCCTGCCGACGTCGACTGGGACTTCACGACCGGGGCCATGCACGTCTGCGCCAGCCGCCCGACCGAGATCAGCATCCCGCTCGACTGGTGGAAGGGCGCTCGCTTCAGTGGCGGCACTATGGGGGAGATGCGCATCAGTGAGGGGACCGTGGGCAAGGTAAAGGTGGCAGCGGGGAGGCACACCGTCACGGGCCTGCGGCCATCCCGCGAGGCGCTCGCCAAGATACAGGAGCGACTGGCGTCGCTGAGCGCGGAGGCCAGGGGACGCCGGTTGAGCCGCCCCGGCGGCGGTGGGGAGCCGGATCTGCCGGCATTAGCCGAGGTGTGGCACGCCACACTTGACGCGTCCGTGGCCGACCTGACCGTTGTTGGCGATGGGAATCGGCGGCTGGTCGCTGCGGCCGGGGGGGCTGGGGTCCGCCTGCTCAGTCCGGACGGCACCGCGGCGCGGACGCTTCGGGCCGATGGCCCGGTGCGGATGATCCACTGGTGGCCGGAGCACGAGCTGCTTCTCGCGGGCTGTGCCGACGAGAAGGTGATCGCCTGGGACAGGGAGGGCAAGCGGAAGTGGGTGTTTGTGTCCGAGATGGACCCCGCCGTGTTCCGCGCGGCGAAGACCTATTGGTTCAAGAGCGCGCGGAGCCACGAGGGGATCCATGGCCTGACCACCGGCGCGTTTCTCAAGGGCAAGAGCCAGTGCTTCGTGGGGAGCGCCTGCACCCTGGAGATCCTCGACGGGCACGGGAAGCTGATCCGGCGCATGCCGCAGTTCTGGGGCAAGGTCTCGTGCTTCGCCTTCGTCGATGGGCCGGACGGCTCGATCAATCTGCTGGCCGCGCGGAAGTACAACGGCACGAATTGCGTGGCGATCATCAACAACAGGACGCTGAACCCCAGCCCGCGCGGCTTCCACACCGTGCCGCCCGGCCACACCTACGTCGGCGGCTGGTCGAGCATGAATCGACACCACCTGTTCGTCGAGGACCTCGACGGCGACGGGACGAAGGAGGTGTGCAGCGAGATCAACGGCACGTGGAACCGCGTGACCGTCTGGACCGCGGCCGGCAAGCCGCTCTACGACGCGAGCTTCGGCCCCGGCGACCGCATCCCGGCCCGCAACCTGCGCGACATCGACGTGGCCGACCTCGACGGCGACGGCAAGAAGGAGATCGTCGTCGGCACCCGCTGGGGCCTGGTCGTCGCGCTCGACTGCCAGTGCCGCAAGCTCTGGGCGCGGCGCCTGCCCAGCCCGGCCGAGGTGCTAGCCTGCGTGGTGCCAAGGGGCAGCAAGTCAGCGCGAGTCGTGCTAGGGTGCGAGGACGGACGGGTGCTGGTGCTCGACGGCGAGGGGAAGCCGGTCGGCCAGGGCCGCGTGGAGGGCCGCCCCACCTGCATTGCCACGCTCGGCGAGGGGACGGCGACGCCGACGGCGGTGATCGCCACCGACGAAGGCCGCCTCCTCGGCTGTGTTGTTCAGTAGCCCGATGCCTTGTCTGAGGGGAAGCAGATGGAGTCTCGCCTTCCGAACGCCGCCGGCGCGCTGATGCGCGCGGCTGGCCTCGTGTATTGGCTGCTCACGGCGCTGGGAGGGCTTCATTTCGCCGGCGGCGGTGTCACGCTGGTCCTGGGGCTGAGCATGTACAGCCGCGGAGGCCTACCGCTGTGCCTGTGGGGCCTGGCGGCCGTGGCGTTCGCCGAGCTGTGGCTCGCCCTCGGCTCGTGGGTGTACGCGCTGTCGCGCGCCGTCATCTGCATCTCGGGCGAGATGCCGCACCCGGACGCGGACGACTAGCCCACCTGCCGGTCACTGCTCATCGCCGGAGTGGCTCGCAGCCTTCGCGCTCTTGCGGTAGGCGAGCTTGACGAGGTAGAAGCCGACGGCGAGGGCGAGGATCACGGCGCCGATGCCGAGGGGGAGGACGAAGTCCTCGGGCTCCTTCACCTTGAGCAGAATCACCTTCCGCGCCACGGCGATCATCGCGACGAGGAACACCACCTCGACGTGCAGCTCCTCCTTCGAGCTGACGGTGCGGATCGTCTCGAGCAGCTCGAGGCCGATGAGGACGGTGAAGACCATCCCGAAGACCTTCATCACGTACTCGACGTCCGTGAACAGCTTGGGCAGGCCCTCGAAGAAGCTCCACACGAGCTCGACCGTCGCTGCGAGGATGGCGAGCATCATGACGGCGAGCAGGATGGCGACGATGCCGTGCTCGAAGTGCTCGGTCAGCCAGGCCATGGAGAAGCGGGGCTCGGGTGGCTTCGCGGGCGCGGTGCTCATAGCGGGTCTCCCACGTGGTCAGCGGACGACGGGCGAGGCGTCGGGGTCGAAGGGATTGGTGCGCACGGCGAGCGAGAAGAGGTACGGGTAGCGCGCCTTGAGGTGCTCCATGTACGCGAGCCACTGGCGGGCGAGGAGGCGGTAGGCCCGTTTCATGTCGCCGGCGAGGTGCAGGCGGTCGCTGTCGGGCAGGGCGCTGCGGTCCTCGCGCGCCCCGAGCTCCTCGGCCAGGTGGAAGACGGCCCAGAGGATGTCGGTGAAGGCCTCGTTCTCGAGGAGCGCGGGGTTCTCGAGCAGGCGGAGGAGGAACTCGCGCTTGGCCTCGAGCATGGCGGCCAGCGCGTCGAGGTCGACGCGGGCGACGTCCACGCCGTAGTCCAGGGTGTCGAGGCGGCTGCGGACCTCGGCGAAGCGCTGGTCGGTCCACTTCGCATCGACCTGGAGCTCGTCGCGGATGGCGGCGGCCTCGTCGCTGGCCTGCGAGAAGGCTTGCAGCAGGCGGGTGCCGACCTCGCTGAAGAAGGCGCCGATGACCATGTTGAGCTTCTCGGCGCGCGAGGCGTGCTCGCGCTTGGCGAGCATCAGCTCGACGGCGTTGCCGACGACGCCGACGAAGGCGCCCACCCCGATCACAATGACCACGATGGCGAGCGCCTTGCCCCCCGCCGTCTTCGGGCTCACGTCGCCGTAGCCGACCGTCGCGACCGTCACGACGGTGAAGTAGAAGGCATCGACCAGGGAGAGCCCCTCGAGGCCCATGAAGCCGACGACGCCCGCCGCCATCGCGACGACGAGAATGGTGATGAACACCCGCAGGCGGAGGCGGACTCCGCTCATGGGCTGGCTACCTCTGCTCGTGCTAGCCGACGCGCCAGTGGGCGGTATCGACGGTCTCGAGCTTGCCGCTGTCGGCGGCGCGGAGGCCTGCGTCGAGGATGGCCATGGCGTCGAGGTTGAACATCATCTCGAGGGTCGGGTGGACGGGGTCGCCGGTCTCGAGGTGGTGGAGGTACTCGTAGGCGATGTTGTGGCGCCCCTCGGGCAGCGGCTTGGCCTTGTGGATCTTCGTCTCGCCGCCGCTGCCGTGCTCCTCGCGAACGATGGCCTCGCCGCCTTTGCTCTCCATCACCAGCACGCCGGTGGTGCCGTAGACGATGGGGCCGTTGCCGACGCCGTGGTCCCAGGTGGTCCAGGAGCCCTCGAAGAGGCCCATGGCCCCCGG
>CBFDBL010000297.1:0-7618 GCA_965603035.1 uncultured bacterium | reverse complement strand
CAGTATGCGAGATGTCGCCGGACCAGGGGCTTGGCCATGACTGGCTCGCAGGGGCGCGCGTGGGGGCTGGTTTCCGCTGTGTTCGCGCTGGCCGCGGGCGGGGCCTTTGCCGCCGGGCTTCGCGTGCCGCTGAGCGCGCAGGAGTCCGCGGGAGTGGCGCGGCGCGCCGCGCCGATCTCGGGTGGCGTGCCGCTGCCGAAGGGGGCCTTCAAGGTCGGTCAGCCCTTCGCGCTCTTCAGGCAGGGCGGGGGCGTCGTCCCTTGCCAGGTGAGCCCGCTGGTGGTCGAGACCGACGGCACGCTGCGGTGGGTGCTGCTTGACTTCCAGGACGACGTGGCCGCCGGCGCCACCAACCGCTACGAGCTGCGGGAGGTGAGCCCGTCGGTGCGGTGTGCGAGGCCGCTGTCGGTGTCGGACGAGGCCGAGTCGCTGACCGTCGATACGGGCAAGGTCCGCTTCACCATCGCGAAGCGTCAGCCCTTCGGGCTGTTCACCTCGATCGTTGCGGGCGGGAGGCCGGCGGTCACCGGCGGCGAGGTCCGCTACGTGCAGTTGCACGGGCGCAAGGGCTGGGACGATGCGAGCCCGTGGCAGGAGCGGACGCTGGTCGCCGGGCCTCCCGAGTCGGTGACGCTCTGGTATGCCGGCCCGCTGCGGGTGACGGTCGAGGTGGCGGGCCGCTTCGCCGACGACCCGATGAGGGCGGCCTATCGCGCCTGGATCACGGCGTGGGCGGGCAGCAGCCGCGTGCACGTGAAGCACAAGCTCTGCAACTCGAACCCGGACCAGTACACGGCCATCGCGGTGCGTCGCTCGGCCATCGAGCTGCGCCTGGCGTCGCCTGCCGAGCACGTGCTCCTGGGCGCTGCGCAGCCCGATGCCTTCGAGCGCGAGGGATGGCTCCATCAGGGGCTTCTGCTCCACCACACGTACCAGGACATCGCGGGCGCCGTGAAGGCAGGCAGCGGCGAGAAGACGCTGTGGACGGGCAGCGGCCCGAAGGACAAGCCGGGCGGCTGGCTCGCCGCCTCGGGCGCGACCACGCTGTTCGTCTGCGACCGGCTGTTCGCGAGCGCTCCCGCGCGGCGTCTGTTCGCGGGCGGCCAGCGGCTCGTGCTCGAAGGGATCGCCGAGCGGTTCGACGGGCCGAAGGACGCGAAGTTCCGCCAGGACCGCCGCGTCGGGCAGCCCTACCTGGCCGACGCCTTCTGGCTCTACGACTGCTCGCATCACTCGTCGGAATACCTCCTCGACTTCGCCGCGGCCGAATCCCCCGAGAGTCTGGACGACCTCGCCAAGGCCAGCCGCAACCGTCTCTGGGCCGTCGCGCCAGGTCAGCACTACAGCGACTGCGAGGTGCTCGGCACCACCCGGTTCGGCACCCAGGCCGACGAGCTCGCCTGCTACGCCCAGTGGGGCTGGGCGCACAAGGCCAACCGGGTGCCCGCTCGTGGCCAGCCGGCGCCCGACGCCTTCGTGCCCGCCGAGGACAACCACGGCGAGAGCGAGGCCGACAGCGTCCAGGGCCTGCTGCTCATGTGGCTGCGCACTGGCCAGCGCGGCTGGCTCGACCTCGCCGAGGCCTGGGCACGCTACCACACCGACCTCCAGGCCTGGCGCACCGACGGCTGGCGGTGGAAGGACGGCGGCATCTGGTTCCCCAGCGGCGGCCCCCAGGGCAACCGCCGCGTCCGGGCGGAATGGAGCTTCGAGTGGGGCGCACCCTGGGGCAAGCGCAAGGGCAGCCGCGACTGCACCGACCTGTGGCGTCACGCCATGTCCAAGAGCTGCTACTGCCACTTCTACGGCTCGGGCCTCGCCGACTGGTTCTGCCTGACGGGTGACCGCGACGCGCTGGCGGCCGCGATCGACAACGTCGAGCAGAAGGACGACGAGTATCGCCACTACCAGCAGTTCGTCCCGGGCACGTCGGCCATCGGCTCGATCCGCGGGTTCGGCCGCGGGTTCGAGGTCATGGGCCGCGTGCTCGACGCCGACCCGGGCAACGGCTACATCGCCGACCTGTGCCACCTGTGCGCGCGGACGCTGTGGCAGAGCCCGCTGCTCGACGAGCGCGGCTTCCACTGCTCGCGCATCGGCGGCGGGTTCGGCGGCATGCGCGCCACGCTGCTCTCCCCGGCCATCCGCACGTGGATGGACGAGCGCGGCATCACGTTCACCACCGCGGGCGACACGGTCGATACGCTGCGCAAGGGCGAGCGGAGCTGGAAGGTGCGCTGCTTCGGCGGGACGTGGCAGCACGTCTACATCCAGAACGGCGCGGAGCTCTACGCCCGGCGGTTCGGCGACGAGGACATGGCCGACTTCACCATCGCCTTCGCGCAGATGAGCGCGAAGTTCATGCTCAGCCCCAAGTGCCACCAGACGTGGTACTACACCTACTTCGACGTGCCCGACCTCGGGAGGGTCTTCGACCCCTGGGTCTTCGACCACGCGCACACGACCGACGGCGAGGGCTGCCAGCACTCGGGCTGGTACACCCGCTTCTACCCCGACGCCTGCGCCAAGGGCTACGCGCTGACGGGCGAGCGGCACCTGCTCGACAGAGGCAAGGAGTTTTGGCACTACGGCTCGAAGCGCGGCTACCGCACGCCCGGCCTGCTGCGCCGCGGCCGCGTGCCGAAGGACGGGAAGATCGACTGGGACGCCCTCGAGAGCCTGCGGGCCGCCGCGGCGGCCGTGGGCCGCATGGCCACCCACGACCCGCCCAAGGACGACACAGTCCTCGAGACCGCTCGCCTCTTCTACGAGTTCAGCCACCCGCGGCGCGACGCGCAGCCGCCCGCGACCGTCACCGCGCTGGCCGTCCAGCTCCTGGGCGACGGCAAGGCCGAGGTCGTCTTCACCGCGCCCGCCGACGCCGGCGGTGGCACCGTCGTCCGCTACCAGGTCAAGGTCGCCACGCTGCCCATCCTGCCCTACGAGCAATGGGACAGCGCCCGCGACGCGGGCAGCAAGCGCAACTGGTGGCGAGCCATCAACTGCGAGGGCGAGCCCGCCCCCTCGGAGCCCGGCAGCGCCGAGCGCTTCGTCGTGACAGGCGTGCCCGACGGCCGTCCCCTCTACTTCGCGGTCCGCAGCTTCGACGACAGCGACAACCGCAGCGCCATGAGCCCTCTCGCCCCCATCCGCTGACCGCCCGGCCCTGCCTCGCAGCCGCGGCTGGATTGCCAAGGGCGCCGGGCGGCCTGCGCGTCGAGCGGTTCCTGGGCGAGCTGGGTCGTCGCGGCGTGCGCGGGCCGCGGACGGGCGCGGTTGACTCCCGCTTCGGGCGGGGCCTATAATGCGAGCCGGGCGGGGAGGCAGGGGGCACGCGGCCCACAGGGGGACGAGCGATGCGGGGCGACGCGTTCTTCGACCAGGTGGCGGGCCGGCCGCCCTTCTCCCTCATGGATCCGAGGATGGCCGCCTACTACAGGGACTACCTGTCGGGCGAGCGGATCATCGAGTTCGGCGGTCGCTACGTGGTCAACGTGCACTTCCCGCCGTACCCCAGCGGTGCCTTCGACAGCTTCGTCGGGCAGTTCCGCCAGATCGGCGACGTCGCCGAGCGCCGCCTCTACTCCCTGACTCTCGCCGTCACCAATCGCTGCCCGTACCGCTGCTGGCACTGCTACAACGCCGGCCGCAGCCAGCACGATCTGCCGCTCGACACCCTCCGCTCCGTCGTCGCCGAGCTCCAGGAGCTCGGGGTCGTGCTGGTCACCCTCACGGGGGGCGAGCCGCTCGTCCGCCGCGACCTGGCCGACGTGGCCGCCGCCTTCGACGACCGCACCTGCCTGTTTCTGAACACCACGGGCTTCGGCCTCACCCCCGACCGCGCGCGGATGCTCCACGACTGCGGCATCTTCGGCGCCGGCTTCAGCCTCGACTCGACCGACGCGGGCGAGCACGACCGCATGCGCGGCCACGAGGGCGCCTTCCGCATCGCCCTCGACGGCCTGGCCCTGGCCGCCAGCGCGGGCCTCTATCCCTACGTCATCTCGGTCGCCACCCGCGAGTTCCTCGAGCCCGAGCGCTTCTGGCCCTTCGTGCGGTTCGCCCGCGACGCCGGCGCCCTCGAGGTCAATCTCCTCGAGCCCTGTCCCTCGGGCAAGCTGGCCGGGCAGACCGACGTGCTGCTCACCGAGGCCGAGCGCCGACGCATCCTCGACTACCAGCATCAGGCCGCCGACGACGACACGCTGCCGCTCGTCTCCTGCCTCAACTACCTCGAATCGGCCGACAGGGTCGGCTGCGGCGCGGGCCTCTCACACCTCTACATCGACGGCAGCGGCGAGGTGTGCCCCTGCAACCTCGTGCCGCTGTCGTTCGGCAACGTGGCGGACGAGCCGGTGCGAGCCATCCTCGAGCGCATGGGCCGCCACTTCGTGCGGCCGCGACCGTCCTGCGCGGGCCACACCCTCGGCCCACACATCCCCGACGGCCAGAAGCCCACGCCGCCCGACGTCTCCGCGAAGCTCTGCGAGGACCATCTGCCCAAGGACCACGCGCTCCCCCGCTACTTCCAGGTCCTCTTCGCCTCGCAGGACGATGCGGGCCCACAGCGCCCCGATCAATCCTGAGGCCCCCGAGGCGACGCGAGCCACCGGCGAGCCGAGCCGCGGCCCGGACGGGCACACGAGAACGTGACAGCCCCCTGTCACCGGCCTCGGCAGGGAACAGCAGGACCGTCACCTCGCGGAACGGCCGCGCCGTCAGTGAGCTTGCGGGCGCCGGGATTCGCAGTCCACACTGGCCGCTTGCAGCAACGTGCGCGCGCCTGACCGGCAAGGCCTGGCGCCACGCGAGCCTTGCATTCGGCATGCACAGGTCAATGGGGCGCCGCGCCGTGCACGACGTCGCGGAAGGCCTCGCGCTGCGCCAGGCCCGCCAGTTGCTTCCGAGCGTAGTCGTAGCCGAGGCGGGCGAGCTGCTCGATGGCCCCGAACTCGAGCATGCCGTAGTCGGCGACGGGCGGGCGGAGGCACAGGTCGGCGTCGCGTCTCACCTGCCGTGCCCTGTGCTCGCTGCTGACGGTGACGGTGCGGCCGAGGATGTCGAAGATGCTGGGCGTCCCGCGCGGGCGCCGACGGCGGAGGAGCCGGTCCCAGGCGAGCCGCCAGGGCGATGGGAACTCGGGGCCGTCGAGCGCCACGTCCACCGCGGCGCCGGCATCCACGACGATGAGCGGGCCGGCGGAGAACCGGCGCATGACGTCGCCGGGCAGGTTGTTGAGCACGCCGCCGTCGACGAGCAGATCGTGGCCTTCGACGACGGGCACGAAGACGCCTGGCAGCGAGACGCTGGCGCGCACGGCACGCCACAGCGGGCCGCGGCGGTGCACGACCATCTCGCAGGTCGTCAGGTTGCACGACACGCAGAAGAAGGGCAGCCAGAGGTCCTCGATGCACGTGTCGCCGTAGACCGCCTGGAGCACGCCGTCGATGCGGCGGCTGCGGTTGAGCGCGACGAGCGGCAGGGTGTACTCCCTGTGGGGCTTCGCCTTGACCAGCGACTGCTTGCCGAGCGCGATGAGGGCATCGTAGCCGTTGCCCATGGCCGCGCCTGCGGCCACCAGGGCGCCCATGCTCGTGCCCGCGATCATATCGATCGGCACGCCTGCTTCCCTGAGCGCGCGGACGACGCCGATGTGCGCGAGGCCGCGCGCCCCGCCGCCGCCCAGCACCAGGCCCACCGAACGGCCCGCGAGGAACCGGGCCAGACCGTCCACGTCGCCAGCCGTGTCGAGCCGGACGTGGTGGTGGTCGTCCACCTCGTGCAGGTCGAGCCAGCGCCCCGTGCCCGCGGGCAGGCGGCTGCCGTCGCGGTGGAGCAGCACCAGCGACCTGCGTGCGGCGCTCGCGCGCCCGCACGCGGCCAGGGCGTCGGCCCCAGCCTGGCCAGCGCTGGGGTCGGCTGTCGCCATCGCCAGGAGCAGGATCGCGTCGGCCTGGCGCACACACCGCCGGGTCCACGTCGAGTCCGTCGGGTCGGGCTCGAAGACGACGAAGCGATGGCGGGCCTCCTGCTCGTCGAGCCAGGCGCCGAGGCACGCGCTCCGGGGCGCGTCGGGCGCGAGCTGCGCGGCGCCCGGGATGCAGGTCAGGCGGTCGAAGGCGTCGCTGTGCAGGTGGAGGGTGGGGCCGAACGCCCCGAGCGCGGCGGCGAGCCGCTCGGCCAGTGCGCGCAGCGGCACCCCCTGGCTGACGGGCACGACGGCGACGGTCGCCACAGGGCGCAGCGCGGCGCCAGCGCCCTCGCGGCGGCGGAGGCGTTGGGCCACGGTGCGCGCCACCGCCGTCGCGACCTGCGGGTGCCGGCGGTGGACCTGCTCGAAGCCCGCCCGCGACAGCCTGGCGAGCCCGCTGTCGCGGACCGCGTGGACGGTGGCGCTGCGCGGCTCGCCGGTGACGAGGGCCATCTCGCCGATCATCTCGCCGGGCGCGACCTCGCTGATGCCCTGGCCCGTGCCCGTCTCGTCGGGGGCGACGGCGCGGAGGCGGCCGCTGAGCAGGATGTACACGCTGTCGCCGGCCTCGCCCTCCCGGCAGAGCACGTCGCCGCCGCGCAGCGAGACCCACTCGACCTGCGCCTCGACGTCGCGCAGCGTCGCCCCGTCGAGCGGCCCCACCAGCGCCGGCAGCACGGCCGCCAACTGGCTGCGCAGGACACGCCTGCGCAGGACCGTCGCGAGATGCTCGACGAGCGCCGGCCGCTCGCGCTCCACCCGCGTCACGGCCGCGGCCGGCACCCTCACCAGCTCGCTGTCCTCCACGGCCGTGAGCGTTGCCGTGCGGACACCGCCCGCCAGGACGCCCAGCTCGCCGACCGGCTCGCCAGGCCCCACGGTCGCGAGAGCCCTCTCCTCGCCGCTCGGCTGCCTGGCCGTTGCCTCGAGGCGCCCCGTCACGACGAAGCACATCGCGTCGGCGCGCTCCCCCTCGGTGAAGAGCCGTTCGCCGGCGGCCACGGCCACGCGCTCCGCGGCAGGGCCCGCCGCGTCGACGAGCGCCTTGCGCAGGGCCTCGAGCGGTTCGCCGTCGTCCATCTGCGTCCCTCTGCGTCCTCAGCGCCGGCCGCGATGGCGCGATGCCCACGCCTGGTGCCTGGCGGCCCGCATTGCGCCCGAGGCGCCATGCTGGGCATTATAGCCCGGCCGGCACCGCGCGCAAGACCTGCCGCGACATGGAGCCGGCGCCACAAGTCCAGGAATACCCAGGACCGGGCGCCGGTGGGGTTAGAAGGGAACCGTGTGGGGTGCCTGACGGGTCGGAGTTTCTAACCTTCCGCTGCGACATCTCCATAACTCGTGCGCGGATCAGGATCAACGCTGCGTAGGGGACGAGGCGACAGGATGGATGATTCCGGGGTTAGAAAGGCAGGATCGGGCACGGCCGCGCCGTCCAGGGTCGCCTTGGGGCGTCCTGGAAGCCCGTACAGCGGCGGCGGGCAGCGGGCGCGGCCGGTTGCACCTTCGGGCGCCGGCGACGGCCATGGGACGGCTGTGGGGGTGCATGAGAGCGGTCGCGGGCCTGCTGCCTCGGCACACCCGCCACCGCTGGGGCCGTTGACGGCCACGGCTATAGGAAGGGAGGCGGCACCTGGCACCGTGACC
>CBFDBL010000296.1:0-7621 GCA_965603035.1 uncultured bacterium | reverse complement strand
CCCTGGCTTGTTGGGCGGGATGCTGATCTCCTCGTTGTCGGGCCGGCTGTCGCCGATCTCGATGAGGCTGTTGGGCGTCGCGGCCTCGACGGCGGCGGCGAGGGACTTGAAGTCGGCCTCTCCCTCCTGCGCCACGGTGAGGGCCTTGCCGAGCTCCTTGACGGCGGCGAGCATGTCGGCGAACGGGGGCTTGCGTTGCGGGTCGTTGACGGCGCGGCTGGTGGGGAAGTCGGTGCGGAGCTTGTCGAGGATGGGCTTGAGCTTGTGGAGCTCGCGCTGCTCGAACAGGTCGGCGGCCTGTGCGTAGAGCCGCTCGGCCTCGCGGTCGGCCGCGCCGCGGGTGGCCTCGGCGAGGGCAGCTTCGACCTCGGGCCCGCGCCAGGCGAGCCACGGGCTGCCGGCGAACTGCTTCTGGATGCTGGTGAGGAGGGCTTCGGCCCGCTCGGCCTGCTTCTTGCGGAGGGCGGCCTGGGCCTGCTGGAGGAGGGCGTCGGCGAGGCCGTCGAGGAACGGGGCGATCTGGGCGCCGCGCTGGCGCGCGAGCCCGAGGTCGCGCTCGGCGCCGCGCACGTCGCCGAGCGCGAGCGCGAGCAGACCGGCGGCCAGGCAGTCGTCGGGGCTGGCGCGGTCGATGGCGAGCTGGGCGAGTCGCGTGGCGGAGGCGGGGCCGAGGCCGCTCCAGGGGTGGGCCTCGGTCCTGCCGTCGGGCAGGCGGGCGGTAATGGCCTTGTCGTCGGCCCTGACGAGGTCGGCGTTGGTGCCGGGGAGCAGGACGGCGCTCTTGCGGAAGGGCGGCTTGCGGGTGTTGACGAGGGCGATCATCCTGGCCTTGAGGGCGGCGAGCCGCTCGAGGGCCTGGCGCCGGGCGGCGAGGCGGCGCTTCAGCTCCTTGTGGTCGAAGCGCACCTTGGCGAGGGCGGCTGCGGCGCCGCGGAAGTCGCAGGCGGCGGCCCTCGCCTCGGCGGGCGCGAGCGCGGCGGCGTAGGCGGCGTCGAGCTTCCGCCGCTCGGCCAGGCCGGTCGTGTCGGTCGCGGCGACGCGGGGCGCGGGGGTGGCGAAGAGCCGCCGCAGGCGGATGCTGCGGAGGGCCGCACCCGTCTTCCACGAGAAGACGGCGAACGGCGCGAGGGTCTCGATCGAGCCGGGCGGGGTGAACGTGTGGCCAGCCGTGGGGATGTCGACGATCTGCTTGTCGTCGATCCAGGCCTGGATGCGGGGCTGCGCGACCCGCAGGCGGACGCGGTACCACTTGTTGCTGTCGAAGCGCATGGGCTTGGTGGTCAGGTTGTCGCGGCCGTCGCGGCCATCGACGATGGTGAGTGCGACCTTGCCGCCGTCGAAGCCGTTGACGACCAGGGCGCACCGCGAGGCGCCGACGGGGAAGGCGACGTCGCAGAAGTCCGCCCCGCCCTCGACCACCATGGCCTCGATGGCGACCTCGTAGTCGAGGGTGGGGAAGCCGCTCTTCCAGACGATGGCGGAGGACGCGTCTCCCTTGGGGAGCAGGATGCGGCCCTTGTCCACCGCGACCTCGCCCTGGCCGAAGGTGGACGCCTTGGTGGCGTCCCACCCGTCGAGCGACTTGCCGTCGAAGAGCGCCATCCAGCCTTCGGCGTCGGGCGGCGGCAGGGGGGGCGCGCCGCCGAAGCGCCGGAGGCGGATGCCGCGCACGGCGCCCGTCGTGTTGTCGGCGACCAGCCCAAAGGGCACTGCGGGGGCGTGCATGGGCGCGAGGGTGTGCTCGGCGAGCGGGCACTCGATGACCTGCTTGCCGTCGATCCAGGCCTCGATGCGGACGGCGGTGACGCGCAGGCGGAGGGCGTACCAGCGCCCGTTCTCGAAGCTCATGCGGCGGGTGGTCGCGTTGGCGTTGGCCTCCTTGCCGTCGAGCTTGCCCAGGCTGACGATGGAGTCCGACCACGCTCCGACGTCGAGGGTGCAGGCACGGTCGCCGACGGGGAAGGTCGCCGAGGAGAAGCGGCCCTTGCCCTTCAGGCGCGTGGCCTCCCAGGCGATCTCGTAGCCGGTGCTCGGGAAGACGCCGGTCCAGGCGATGCCGGTGACGGGAGCCCCCTTGTCGAGGACGATGTGGCCGGCCTCGAGGCGGACCTCGCCGTGGGCTGTAAAGGGGCCCTCGGTGACGACCCGCCAGCCGTCGAGGGTCTCGCCGTCGAACAGTGTGAGCCAGAGCACGGCGTCCACCCGTTTCCGTGCGATGGCGAGCTCGGCGGCGATGTGGCGAGCGAAGGCGGTCTCGCCGTGCTCGGCGCGAAAGGCCGCGAGCAGGGCGTCGCCGCGCGAGGCCCTGGCCTGGGTGAGCTGGCCGCGCAGGCAGCGCCGGACCGCCTGCCAGGCGAGGCAGGCCGCGGCCTCCTGGGGGCCGTGCTGGTCCTTCCAGAGGCGGTAGCGGAACCAGTCGAGGGCGGGCCCATCGCCCGCGGCAGCGAGGGTCTTCCCGGCCTCGTCGAGCTTCTGGCCCTCGGCGAGCAGGAAGACGGCGATGGCGAGCTTCTCGCGGGGGCCGCGCTGGGTGCCGGCGAGGCGGATGGCCTGGGCGGCGGCGAGCTTGAGCACGGGCTGCTGCATCTCGACGGTGCCGGCCTTCACCGTCACCACGCCGTCCTGGACCCTGACCACGGTGCCGCCGGTGCCGCCGATGGCGAGGAAGCGCCCCTTCATCCCGGCGAGGGTCGTGCCGATGGCGTCCCAGAAGGCCCCGAGCAGCGCGGCCGCCTCCTGGTCGGCCGCGAGGCAGGCGGCGGTGGGCTGGAACCTGGGCTCGGCGGCGGCCTGCTTCAGCAGGCTCCTGGCGGCGGGGTAGTCGCGCTCGTGGAAGCGGGCCCAGACCTTGTCGGAGTGCTGTGCGTAGGCCTCGAGGGCGTCGCGGCGCGCCTTGGCGACGGCGGCGGTGGCCTTGGCGACGAGGCGGTCGATGTCCTCGACGCGGAGCGTGGTGGCGGAGGCGAGCAGCTCGGCGGCCTGGTCGTAGCGGCCGGCCTCGGCCAGCTTGCGGGCGCGGGCCTCGAGGCCCTTCCACTTGTCCACCTCGGCGGCGCCCGTCTCCTGGCTCTTGAGGTGGGCGAGGAGCATCTTGGCGCGCTCGGCCTTCAGGGGCACGCCGTAGCGCTCGATGACGCGTTGGAGCGCGGCGCGCGCCTCGTCGAACTTGCCGCCGGCGGCGAGCTTCTGGGCGCGGCTCAGCGTCTCGTCGCAGACCGTGATGGCGCGCTCGTAGACCTTCATCGAGGCGCTGTCGGCCCGCTCGCGGAGCCGCATGTCGTGGTGGCGGTCCACGAGGCGGTTGTACTCGGCCATAGCGTCGCCGTAGCGTTCCTCGGCGACGAGTGCCGCGACCTTGGTCTCGGTGGCCTTCCAGTCGGCCTCCCAGGGCGGGCCGACGTAGATGCGCGGGGTCTGGATGGTGGCGGGCCTCTTGCGCGCGGTCCGCTCGGTCCTGGGCTTGCGCGGGGGGGCGGAGGTCCCTGGGCGGGCGACGACGTGGGTGCCCGGTCCCTGGGGGGTGCGGCCGCCGCGGGGCCAGAGGGCGACGGCGAGGACGGCGGCGAGGACGGCGAGGGCGCCGGCCGAGATGCCGCCGACCACGATGGCCTTGCGTTGGTGCTGTGCCTTGGCGCGGCGGCGGTCGGCCAGGGTGGTCTGCGCCTGCGGGCCGGCGCGCCGGGCGGCGCGCCGGCCGGCGCGCTTGCGGCCGGTGCCCCGACGGCCGGTGGGCTGGATGCGGTCGAGCGCGCCGATGACGTCCTGGGCGGTCTGGGGTCGTTGGGCGGGCTCCTTGCGGAGGAGCCGGTGGACGAGCAGGCAGAGCTGCATGGGGATGTGGGGCGCGAGCTCGTGGAGGTCGGGGACGTGGGCCTCGGCGTGCTTGATGGCGAGCTCGGTGGCGGAGTCGGCCTCGAAGGGCGGCTTGCCGGCGAGGGCGTGGTAGAAGGTGGCGCCCAGCGAGTAGAGGTCGCTGCGCGGGTCGGCTCGGCGGCCGCGCGCGACCTCGGGCGGCAGGTAGAGCGGCGTGCCGAGCGGGGTGCCGTCGGCGGTGACGCTGACGTCGCTGTCGGGCCGCTTGGCGAGCCCGAAGTCGGCCACCTTGGCCTCGCCCTGGGCGTTGATGAGGATGTTGGACGGCTTGACGTCGCGGTGGAGCACGCCGCAGGCGTGCGCGGCGGCGAGCGCGGCGGCGACCTGGCGCAGCAGGGTGATGGCGAGGTCGGGCGAGATGGGGCCGGCGTTGCGGACGATGTGGGCGAGGTTGTAGCCGTCCACGAGCTCCATGGCGATGTACTGGAAGCCCCGGTCCTCGCCGACGGCGTGCACGTCGATGATGTAGGGGTGGCGGACGGCGGCGGCGGCCTTGGCCTCGCGGCGGAAGCGCGCGACCCAGGCCGCGTCGCGGGAGAAGGCGCTCGGCAGCACCTTGACCGCGACGTCGCGCTCCAGCGACGCCTGCCGCGCCCGGTACACGGCGCCCATGCCGCCGCGGCCGATCTGCTCGAGGATCTCGAACTCCCCGAGGGTCCTCCCGATCAGACCCTCGCCCTCCTCGGCCGCTTCGTCCGACCCGGGTGGCGTGAGCGCAGTACCACAGTGGGGGCAGACGAACCTGCCGCCCACGCTGCTCTCGTACGTCAGGCGTTCCCCGCAACGGGGACACTTGGCGAGGTGTTTCCCCACGCTCCACTCCCTCCCGCACCGGCGGGCTGGTCAGCAACGACTGCAAGAATCCGCACAGACCCTCGACGGTGTATAGCACTATTCTAGGGAGGGGACGCGGGGGTTGTCAAGCGCTTCGGCGCTTCGGCGCACCGGCGCGAGGCCGAGACGCGGCTGGGGACCGGGTCAGGGGGCGGGCTTGACCTTGAGGGCGCAGTCGATGCGGAACTCGGGGAGGGGGACCGCGAGGCGGCCGTTCTCGGCCTTCGCCTCGAGGGTGGCGACGACGGTGCCCTTGTGGGTGTCCCACACCTCGACGCGGTAGGCGCCGTCGGCGAGGCCGCGGAGGCGGGCGGTCACGCCGCGGTAGGCCCGGGCCGAACTGCGCGACGGCATGCGGCTGGCGGCGGCCGCCGAGTAGACCCAGGCGTAGACCTCGCGGGTGGTCTGGAGCGCCATGGCGGCGAGGTCGCCCGTGGTGCCGAGGAAGGTCACGGTGCCCCGGGCAAAGCCCTTGCCGCGGCGGTCCTCGCCTGCGTGGTAGGCGGCGAGGGCCTTGAAGTTCCAGTACTGGTTGTCGGCGTCGATGAACTGGTGCCACCACAGCAGCGGCGTGCCGGCGGTGTGGGTCATGTAGGACGACCAGATGCCGGCGTGCAGGTCGCTGCGGAGCCCCGGGATGGAGCTGCCGAAGGGGCTGCCGCCGTACTCGGTCACTATGACCGGCTTGCCGTAGTTGTTGCCCGCGTTGGCCGTGGCGACCACGTAGCCGGTGATGGGCTTCGACGAGCCGCGATAGGCGTCGGTCGTGATGTAGTGGATGCCGCGGATGGTGACGAGGGTGGACTTGATGCGGGCGTAGTTGGTCGAGAAGTGGGTGGTGCAGATGTGGCCCCAGGGGTCGAGCTGGTCGAGGTACTGGGTCATCTCGCGGTGCCACTGGACCTTGGGGGCGGCGTGGACGTCGCTGGAGTGGAAGCTCCAGGAGTCGCCGACGAGGTCGACCTCGCTCCACAGCTCGAGCCCCGCGAGTCGGGTGGTGTAGCCCCATCGTGCGATGATGTAGCGGAGCTTCTTGCGGTAGATGCTCTTGGCCACGGGGTTGCGGAAGAACTCCTCGGGGCTGGCGAGGAAGCCGCCGTTGATCTTGTTGTAGGGGTTGTCCTCCCACTCGGGGTCGGTCCAGGTCGAGGCCTTGCCGTGGTTGTCGATCACGACGTGGAGGTACATGTTGTGCTTCTCGGCGAGGCCGACCGTGTAGTCGAGCTTCCAGGCATTCTGGAGGTTGAAGTCGGTGAGGCCGCGGTAGTGCTTCCAGTCCTTGATCCACTCGATGGCCATCCACCAGGTGCACATCCACACCTCGGCGAAGTTCTCGCCGTTGGCGGCCATCTTGCGGAACAGGTAGTCGTAGGTGAAGGTGCCGTGCGGCGGCAGGATGTCGGCCTTGACGGCCCGCTGGATGTTCACGGCGCGGGGGGTGTCGTCGCTCGGGCTGTGGATGTTGTGGCCGATCGGGTAGAACCACTCGCCGTTGGAGAACTCGAAGTAGAACGGGTCGCGCTTCGAGACCCCGACGAAGCCGCGGCTGCCGCTCGGCACGCACTCGAAGGCCCGCTTGCCCGTGATGAGCTGCTCGGGCTGGCCGTGGCTCTCGCGGTCCGGCGTGAGGCGCGCGCTGATGTAGTAGCTGTGGGTGCCGACGCTCACGGGCGCGAAGCGCACCTTCCAGCAGCCGGCGCCCACCGGCACCAGCTCCTCACGATCGTTCGTCAGCCGACGCACGAAGCCCTGGTAGTAGAAGCCGGGGACCGTGATCGCCTTGCCGTGGGGGTCGAGGAAGGTGGCATCCACCGCGATCTGCTCGGGGTCGAAGGGGTTGGTCACGTGCCGGCTGAGGTCGAAGGTCACCTCGAACTTCTCGTAGCGGCCCACCTCGAGCGCGTTCTCCCGCAGGTTCAGCACGCGGAGCCTGGCAGGGGCCTCGACGACGGGATAGGCCAGCACCCGGTCGAGGTGGAGCGAGCCGGTGAATTCGTCGTCGCAGAAGAACTTCACGCCGATCTGGTTCATCTTCCGCGCCGCGACCGTGCTCCACAGCCGGTGGTGCCCGCTAGGCCGCAGGTAGGGGCTCTTCGGGCCGATGTCCACCGTCACCGTGTTCCAGCCGCCCGGCCGCAGCGACGCCTCGCAGAAGTGCTGGAACCACAGACCGTCCTTGTCCTTGAGGAACAGCAGCGTCTTGATGTCCCCGGGCGCATCGGTCGGCACGTAGACGTGGTAGGCCACGCGCCCCACCACGTCCATATCCACGTTCACCGACCGCCAGACCGAGGCGGGGCGTGGGAACGCCACGTCGAGCTTCAGCGCCTCCGCTACCTCCATGGGCCCTACGCCGGGCTCCATGCGGCCCAGAGCGGCCTTGACGCGCTTCGCGAGGTTTGGGTCGGCGTTGGGCAGCGAAGCCCCTGGACCGGCCACTGGCGCCCCGGAGGGGGCTGTTTGGGCCGGCACCCCGACCAATTCGGCCATGAACTTCTGCTGCGCCACCATCAGCGGCATCACCTCGGCTTCGAGCTGCTTGATCTCCGTGTCCAGCTCGTCCCGCTGACCACGCTTCTCCTTCAGCATCATCCCCAACTCGATGAGCTTCTGCCCGACCTCGGCAATCTCCGCAGCATCCATACCCACAGAGTTACCACATGGCCTGGCGATAGTCTAGCTGGGACGGAGGGGCTCGAACCCTCAACCTCTGGATTCAAAGTCCAGCGCTACTGCCAGTTGAGCTACATCCCAAAGTGGTCGCAGCGAGGGGACTTGAACCCCATGCGGTACGGCGTATGAAACCGTCCGGCCTCCGAAGGCATGCTGCGTGGTTGCGGGAACCGGTATCGCACCCGGCGTGGTTCGGGTTATGAGCCCGAGTCGGCACTAAGATCCAGCCTTCCCGCGGCCT
>CBFDBL010000295.1:0-7625 GCA_965603035.1 uncultured bacterium | reverse complement strand
CAGAAGGCGACGGGAGCCACGGGCGAGCGGAGCCGCGGCCCGGACGGGCACGGGAGGATGTGACAGCCCCCTGTCACCAGCCTCGGCAGGGCGCTGCGAGACCGTCACCTCGCGAATGCAGCGCTCGATGGGGTTGGTGGTGCTGTTCGACTGACGGTGGGCTCGCGGGACGCTCAGGAAGGTGAGGGTCGCCGCGAAGTCGCGCCGCTCGCAGTAACAACTTGTGGGAAAGCCCTCGCTTCTCCTCACGGCAAACCAAAGTGCACACTCGATTATACGTTAGGCGCCGCCCGGGGGCGTGCCCGCGCGGCCTCGGCGGGCGAGGCGCGCGGCGTCCTCAGCGCGTGCCGGGGCGTCGGGGGGCGACGGGGCGGAGGGTCACGGCCTTGAGGTTCATCAGGGGGTTCTTGCGCGCGCGCTTGACCCAGCGGACCTCGAGAGTGTGCTTGCCGGGGCGGTCGATGGTCAGGGTGCCGATCCGCTCGGTGACGAACTCGCCCCAGCCGCCCGTGTCGTAGACCTTGGCCCGGACCTCCTGGTCGCCGACCTTCACGGCGTAGATGTGGCCCCGGCAGTCGCGGATGGCGGCGAAGACGACGCGCACCTCGTAGGTGCCCGCGCCCGCCGCCTCGAAGTCCCAGTGCACCCACTCGTCCTCGTCGGCCCAGAAGCCAATGTTGTCCCTGTCCACGACCTTCTCGTACCGGATGCCGCGGCCGTGGGTGACGGCGGCGGCGGCGAGGAGCAGGACGGGCCTGGGCTGCGGGCCGGGGGGCCTGGGCCGGGGCGCCGGGGGCGCCGTGGGGGCGGGGATCGGGGGCGGGGGGCCCTGGCCGAGCTCGAACGACGAGGGGGGGCGCTTGGCGGGCCACAGGGGGAGCACGACGAACAGGACAACCGCGATGACGACGCAGAGCCCGACGGCGATGGCCGAGAGGGTGAGGGTGCGCTTCTGCTGGAGTCGGGCGGCCTCGGCGCGCTCGGCGATGGTGGGTCGCGGGGGGGGCTCGTCGGGCTTCGGCTCGGGCTTGCGGGGCTCGCGCTTGCGGGGCTCGCGCTTGCGGGGCTCGGGCTTGCGCGGCTCGGGCTGCGCGGGCGGCGCGCGGAGGGCGGCGGTGCGGGCAAACAGGGCTTCGATGCGGCCGAGCGCCTCGAGGACCTCGCGGGCGCCCTGGTAGCGCGCGTCGGGCTCGCGCGAGAGCAGGCGGTGGATGAGGCGGCAGAGGGCGACGGGGGCCGTGCGGAGCACCTGGCTGAGGGCGGGCACGTCCTGGCGTGCGTAGAGGAGCGCCGTGTCCTCGGGGTCGGCGCCCTGGAACGGCGGCTGGCCGGCGAGCAGGTGGTAGAAGAGGCCGCCGAGCTGGTAGAGGTCGCTGCGCTCGTCGAGGGACCTGGGGCGCGCGGCCTCGGGCGGGTAGTAGAAGGGCACCTTGACGGGGTCGGGCCGCGTGGCGTCGCGCAGGCCCTCGCCGAGCGGGCGGGCGAGGGCGAAGTCCACGAGCTTCGCCTCGCCCGCGGCGGAGAGCACGACGTTGGAGGGCTGGATGCCGCAGTGGATGTAGCCTGCGGCGTGGACGGCCTCGAGGGCCTCGGCGACTTGGCGGATGATGGGGAGCGCGCGGTCGGCGGCCAGGCGCTCCTCCCGCGCCAGCGCCGAGGCGAGGCTCTCGCCCTCGGCGAGCTCCAGGACGATGAAGTGCCGGCCGTCGGCACACCCCCAGCCGTAGACGGCCGCCGCGCCCGGATGGCTGACGGCGGCGCCCGCCGTCGCCTCGGCCTCGAGCCGCGCGACCGCCAGCTCGCACCCGCCGAGCGGCGCCGCCAGCACCTTGAGCGCCACCACCCGGTCCGTGGACGCCTGGCGGGCCCTGTAGACGGTGGCGATGGGGCCCGCGACGATGGGCTCGAGGATCTCGAAGTCGCCCAGCCGCTGGCCCGCCAGGGACTCGGCGCCCGGCGCGCCCTCGTGGGGCTCCGACGCCGTCTCGGGGCGCTCGCCTGGATGGGGGTCCGTCGACATGGCGGCCGCTCTCAACCCTCGGGGACTGCCCGCGCCTCGGCACCATGTATAGCCGGCGCGGCACGGCGAGTCAACGGTCGCCGCCCGCGGCTCGGGGCGGCACGGTGGGGCCGCGAGCGGCGGGGGGCCGAGGACGGGGGCCACGATGAGCCCGCGGGCCGCTCAGCGGGCGCTCACGTCGAAGCAGTAGAGATGGGTGTCGTAGCGGAGGTAGAGGCGGCCGCCGACGACGACGGGGTGCGCCCAGCTCGGGCCGCTGCCCTTGACCGTGAGGCGCCCCGTGATCTCGAGACCCTCGGGCGAGCAGGTGGCGAGCGCGGCCCTGCCGCGGCTCTCGCTGAACAGGTAGAGCATGCCGTCGGCCCAGCACACCGAGCCCTTGCCCACGGCGCGCTCGTACCACCGGCGCCTGCCCGTCGTCAACTCCAGGCAGGCCCAGCCGTTGCCGTGATTCCCGTAGACGTGGCCGTCGTGGATGACGTAGCCGCCGTGGTGGCAGTTCATGTCGCGGGTCGTGTAGGCCTCGTCGGCGAGCACGCGGCCGTTGAGGATCCGCATCCTCAGGCACACGCCGCCCCTCCCGTAACCGTTGGCCCAGAAGATGTGGCCGTCGGCCGCCGCCGGCGTCGGGCAGTTCGCCGTGTTGCCCGACGACCAGGGGTTCGACCACTGGAGGCTGCCGTCGTTGGCGTCCACGCACGCGATGCCCGCGCGGGTGCCCGCGACCACCAGGTCCCTGCCCTCGAAGCGGACGTGGATGCACGAGCTGTACTCGGCGCCGGCCGGGAAGCCCCGGCTCTGCCAGCGCAGCGCCCCCGTGTCCCTGTCGAGGGCGACGATGCAGCCTCGCTCGCCGCCCGGCTTGACGATCGCCATGTCCTTGTGGATGAGCACCGACTCGGCGTAGGCCCACTGGGGCGGGCGGCCGCCGAACCTCGCCAGGTGCGTGGCCCAGACCTGCTTGCCGTCGGCCGCGTCGCAGCAGGCGACGCGGCCCTTGCCGCTGACGAGGTAGAGCTTGCCGCCGTGGAGCATCGGGGTCGCGCGCGAGCCGAGAGGCTTGCGGCGGTGGGCCTCGTCGAAGTCGATCTTCCACTGAAGCTTGCCGTCGGCGTCGAACGCGAAGAGCACGAGCCGGCCGCCGACGTGGCCCGTCGTGTAGACCCGCCCGCCCGAGACAGCGACGTTGGCGAAGCCGCTGCCCAGGATGCCCACCGTCCACAGCAGCCTCGGCCCGCCGGCCGGCCAGGCCCTCAGCAGGCCCGTGTCGGGCGACTTGCCGTCGCGGTTCGGCCCGCGCCAGCCCGGCCACTCGGCCTGGCCCGCGACGGCCACGCTCGCGGCACAGAGCGCGACGAGAACCCCTCGCGCTCCCCTCATGTCCGTCTCCTATCGGCGCAGAGGCGTTGCACGCGACGCCCCTTTCCGCCATAGTATAATAGCCCGAAACCCACGGGATCGCAACGTCAGGGATACCAGAGGGACAACGATGCAGATGCACGCGCTTTTGGTTTCTATGCTCGTCGTCGGCTGCGCGGCCGCCTCGGCGCGGGGAATCGTGTGGGTCGAGGCCGAGCGGTTCGACGACCGCGGCGGCTGGACGGCCGACGCGCAGTTCCTCGACCAGATGGGCTCGCCCTACCTCATGGCCATCGGCCTCGGCAAGCCGGTCAAGGATGCTGCGACCACCGTCGCGGTGCCCAGACCCGGCCGCTACCGCCTGTGGGCGCGGGCCAAGGACTGGGTGCCCGAGCACCACCCCGGCCGCTTCCAGGTGCTCGTCAACGCCACCCCCTCGGCCACGACCTTCGGCGCGAGCGGGAAGGCCGGCTGGCGGTGGGAGGACGGCGGCATCGTCGAGCTGCCGGCGGGCAAGACCGAGCTGCGGCTCCACGACCTGACGGGCTACTACGGCCGCTGCGACGCCCTCCTCCTGACCGACGACCTGGGCTGGACGCCGCCCGCCGACCTCGAGGCCATCGCCGAGCTCCGCGAGCGCCACGGCGGCGTCAGCCGCCAGGTCAAGACGGCCGGCGAGTTCGACGTCGTCGTGGTCGGCGGCGGCCTCGCTGGCTGCACGGCCGCGGTCGCCGCGGCACGCAACGGCGCCCGCGTGGCCCTCATCCAGAACCGCCCCGTCCTCGGCGGCAACGCCAGCACCGAGATCCTCGTCCCGCCCGTCGGCGTCTGGCCACACGGCATGCACCGCATCGAGGACCTCGACCCCCGCGAGACAGGCCTCGTCGAGGAGTACCGCACCGACGGCAACCAGCGCGTCGCCGAGGGCCAACACTACTCGAGGCGCCTCCGACGCTTCGTCGCCCAGGAGCCCACCCTCGACCTCCGCCTCAACACCCACGCCACCGGCGTCGAGATGGCCGACAAGGCGACCATCGCCGCCGTCCTCGCCGTGGACGTCCGCACGGGGCAGCGCCTGCGCTTCCCCGCCACGATCGTCATCGACTGCACCGGCGACGCCGTCGTCGGAGCCGCCGCGGGCGCCGAGCTCCGCCACGGCAAGGAGCCGAAGTCCCTGTACAACGAGCCCTGGGCGCCCGAGAAGCCCAGCCGGCACACCATGGGCAACGGCCTCAAGTACTATCCCCGCGACGCCGGCAAGCCCGTGGCCTTCGAGCCGACGCCGTGGGCCACGAAGTTCCCGAAGTGCGGCGACTTCCGGCCCGGCCGTCACCCCCGTATCCCCAAGGGCGTCGCCGTCGGCTACCAGTGGATGATCGAGCTGGGCGGACTCCGCGACACCGTCGCCGACGCCGAGGAGATCCGCGACGACCTGCTCCGCCTGATCTACGGCATCTGGGACCACACCAAGAACCACTGCCCCAAGCTCGAGGACAAGGCCGCCACCCTCGAGCTCGCCTGGGTCAGCTACGTCGCCGGCAAGCGCGAGAACCGACGACTCATCGGCGACGTCGTCCTCACCCAGAACGACATCATCGAGCAGAAGCTCTTCCCCGACCGCATCGCCTACGGCGGCTGGTCGATGGACGACCACCACTCCGAGGGCTTCTTCCACCGGGGCGCCGCCGTCCGCATCCCCAACCGCAGCCAGTACAAGGGCCGCCCCTACTCCATCCCCTACCGCTGCCTCTACTCGCGCAACATCGCCAACCTGATGATGGCCGGCCGCGACCTCTCCGCCAGCCACCTCGCCCTGTCCAACACCCGGGTGATGCTCACCTGCGCCGTCCTCGGCCACGCCGCAGGCACCGCCGCCGGCCTCTGCGTCCAGCGCCAGACCACGCCCCGCGGCGTCTACGAGCGCTACCTCGAGCCGCTCCAGCAGCAGCTCCTCAAGGAAGGCGCCCACATCATCGACCTGCCCAACCGCGACCCCCGCGACCTCGCTCGCCAGGCGAAACTCACGGCCTCAAGCGAAACTGCCAGCGCCGCGAAGGCCATTGACGGCTACGCCCGCGCCGCCAAGGGCGACACCCGCGCCTGGGAGCCTGCGCCCGACGACAAGGCCCCCTGGCTCGAGCTCGCCTGGGAGGAGCCCCAGGCACTCGACATCGTCCACGTCACCTTCCTGACGAAGCGCCACGCGCCGCCGCGCTTCGAGCTCGCCGCATGGCAGGAGGGCGAGTGGAAGAGCCTGGCCGAGGTGGACGTGGGCCGCTTCCGCCGTCACGTCGGCGGCCTCGACCGCGTCACCACCTCGAAGCTGCGGGTGGTTCTCCTTGGCGGGACCGGGCGGATGGGCATCAACGAGATCCGCGTCTACGACGAGCCGCAGGAGGCCGTCGAGGCCGCGCGTCGCATCGCCCGCACCCTGCGCCTGCCCGACGAGCCGCCCGGCCTGCCCTTCGGCCCGGCCGCCCCGGGGCGCAAGCTCCCCGGCATCGTCGTCGAGCACACCCAGGCCACCCTCCGCGGCGCCTGGAGCCACAGCACCTACACCCAGCCCTACGTCGGCGACGGCTACATCCACGACGGCAACGCCGCCAAGGGAGCCAGGACCGTCACCTTCACAGCCACCGTGCCCAGGGCCGGCCGCTACGAGCTCCGCATCGCCTACACCGCCTACCAGAACCGCGCCTCCAACGTCCCCGTCACCATCGCGACCCCCGGCGCCTCGAAGACCGTCCGCATCGACCAGCGCCAGGCCCCGCCCATCGACGGACTGCTCCTCCCCGTCGGCACCCTCGACCTCGCCGCCGGCGCCACCGTCCGCGTCACCGTCTCCAACGCCGACACCGACGGCTACGTCATCGCCGACGCCATCCAGCTCCTCCAGAGCGAGGCGAAGGGAGACTGAGCGCTGCGCCGTGACGTGGTGGGCGGGCAAGACTCCCGCCGAGCCGCCCATGGCAGGCCGGCCCCGCCGACGGCCCCAGTTCGCGGGGTCGCCAGGCAGCGGCGTGGTCCACCGAGGGATGCTGGCGAGCGTGCGCGAGCATCTCGCGGAGCGGGACCTATAATTCCACACTTGCGCAAGTGTGGAATCTATCGGGGGCCTGACGCCGACGGCGCCGCTGCCCTCAAGGCTCGTGCCCCCACCGAAGGCAGCGATACGCCCCGGCGCGGTCCCCGGCTTGCCCTCAGAAGGTGAGGGCCCAGGCCTGCGTGCCGTGAGCCTTTGGGAGGAAGTCGATGGTCAGTAGGGAGCCGTCGGCCGCTGCCTTCGCCTCGAGCCCAGGTACGTCGGCGCTCGTGAGCCGATAGCCCCTTGGCGTGTAGACGCGGAGCTGGTAGGGGTCGCCCGCGACGACCCGCGAGGTGCCGCTCAGCCGCCGCGCCTTCCCATCCCACGTGAGCTCGATGACGTCGTAGGCCATGTGGAGGACGTGGCGGCTGGTGCTGAGCAGGACGGGTCGGTCGGGCTTGGGGACGACGGCGAGGACCTCGCAGTCGGGGGCCTCGAGCGTCCTGCGGAAGGCGCCGCGCTTGCTGCCGAGGAAGGCCTGGCTCCAGAACTCGTAGAGGAGGTAGTCGCGCGCGGGCGAGAGGCCGAGGTCGGCGAAGCGGACGCTGAGGGTGCGGGGCCGCCTCCTCTGGTCCTCGTCGAAGTTGAAGAGGCCAACGATGTTCCAGTCGGCGAAGGGCCGGTGGACAGGCAGGTTCCAGACCCGTGCGGGGTTGTGCTCGAAGCAGTCGGTAGCGATGGCGGTGTCGGGGGTGGCGGGCATCACCCGCTTGAGGATGTCGAGGCGGTCGGGCGGGAGGGTCTGGTCGCAGAAGGGCTCGGCGACCATCATGCGGTTGCCTGCGACGGCGCAGAAGCTGGCGTGGACCTTGGCCTGCGCGGCCGAGTAGATGCCCTGGCAGAAGACGTGGAAGCTGTCGGGGTTGTTCCACCAGACCTTGCCGCTGAGGTGGAAGCGGCCGCTGACCTGGCGGATGAGATCGACGCAGAAGGCGCAGGGGCGGGCGTAGTAGTGCTGGTCGCTGTCGCCGCCGATGCGCACGATGTCCCACACGTCGTAGCTGTAGCCGATGGGGTTCATGCACACGGTGGCGTAGCAGCCGCCGGTGTGCTTCCGCTGGAGGTCGCGCCAGGGCCGCATGGCGGCGCGGTAGGTCTCGGCCGAGGTCATGAACGGGTCGTGCTGGCCGGGCAGGCGGCTCCAGCGGTCGGTGAAGTCGG